>JAEHDN010000294.1 GCA_016880395.1 Candidatus Eiseniibacteriota bacterium | reverse complement strand
GCCTGCGGCAACCGCAACAAGGCGAGGCGCTTCTACAAGCGGGCGGCGGGGCGTGGCGGGCACTGAGGCGAAGGCGGACGCATCACGCTGAAGTAGAATCCGGGGATGTTCGCCGTCATTTCTCCGCCGCGCTCATCGCACGGTCGAGCTCGTGGGTCCAGTGGAACACGACGCTCACCTCCTTGGCGGTGGAGGTCTCTTCTCGGACGCCTTGCACCGCAAAGAACCTCCCGCCAGGCAAGGGGGCGTAATCTTTGATCATCAAGCGAGAGTCGAACGCGGCTCTCCTGATGTCGGAGAACCTGCCTGAGGAAGGCTCGAACGGAGCCGCAACCACTTGCCCTCCTTCGGACCAGTAGCCGGTGCGTCCGTCGCTCGACCAACGCGGGGCGGTCGCGTCCCAGTGCGAGACCCGAAACGGCCCACCGAGCGAGCCGTCGCGATGCATCTCGGCCGCGTACATCCTGGCACGGCCGGTCTGATCCCACTGGAAGAGCACCCAGCGCCCATCGGGGGAAGGAGCCCCTCCCATGGCCTGGGAATCTTGGTGCCGGAAGAGATCCTGGGCCGCGCTGTCCGGTACAGGGGTCACACGGATCCGGGCCAGACCTGCGCGAGATCCAATCCACTTGTCGAGGTAAACGGTCGATCCATCGGCCGTCCAGCCCAGGGGGTAATAGCGAACCGACTGGTCCGTCGGCGAGGCCAGCAGCCGTACCATCTCTCCCGTCCCATCCGTCCGGGCGAGCCAGACGCCGTTCGTAGAATCCGCGCTCGCCCGCCGAAACACGATGCGGCTTCCGTCCGGAGACAGGGCAGGGTAGCTGAGGCTCGCCGTCGAGGCGGCGAAGGTTCGACTCAGCTCGTGATGTGGGAGGTCGGCGATCCAGATCTCTCCCAGATTGCCATTCATGACCTCGACCGCGACCTGGCTCCCGTCCTGGGACACGGCATGGCAGCCAGCGAACCGTCTCCGATCATCCGACCAAGCTACGACGCTTCCATTCCGCTCCAGGAGCACGAGGTGCCTTTGCTCGGACACGCGACCGCCCGGCATGTAGACAAGCGTGCCGTTGCCCGCCAGTACGATCCACGACCCCGGTGCGCGAATCCCCTGGACCAGCCCGACCGCCGTTCCCTTCGGCACTCCGTGAGCATCGCAGCGGACGGCGAACAGAGCGTCCCCACGCATGAACAGCAGGTGTCCCGTCGGAGAAAGCACCGGACTGTCCCCGTCTCGGAGGAGGATGCGAGCGCGGCGCGTGCGCAGATCCACCGACGCGGCGCCCACATGGTATCCCTGCGAGTCGAACGTCGTGCACTTGAACAGGACGGAGTTGTCGCCCAGGACGGCCTGCCCACGGGCAGGCTCGAAAGTGGCTGTGGAATCGTCGCACTGAATGCGCCCCAACGACACAGGCGCACCGCCGGAGCCCGGGATCCGAATCAGCTCCTCGCCATTCCTCGTGACCAGGATGTCCCCGCGATAGGGGGCCATGGTCACCCACCAGTCGGGATCCCACGCCGCGACCTTCACCGCCGGCGATCTCCCGTCCAGAGCGACCCGGGCGAGCGTCCTGTTCACCGAGGCGTAGGACGTCGCGGTAACGAAGAGCACATTGCGAGAGTCCCGCGTCACGACGGGCGCGCCATAGGTGTTCTCGGTCCCGGGAAGCACCCGCACGTCGTAGCTGTCGAACGGGCGGACGTAGAGACGGGAGACGCGGCCGTCCGCGGTCGAGTCCGTGCCGCGCTCCGATGCACGCATCACGAGCGCGGAGCCGTCGGGCGTTATGTCCCACGCCCCCACGTCGAGGTTGTCCGGGAAGCTGAGCGTCAAGCGGGTTGCCGCTGCATTCGAGCCCCGGGACCAGACACGACTCCCGAGAATCGCCCCCGCGCTGAACGCGAGCAGCAGGAGGCCCAGCGTGAGAGCTTTCTTGGGCGAGAGCATGGCGGTCGTTCGACCAGCCTGGCGGGCGGGCATGCGCGCCGAGAAGGCGGAGGCGTCGCGCGCTCGTTCCAGCGCCACGCACGCGTCACCGATATCGCGCAGGCGACGTCGTGAATCCTTCTCGAGGCAGTGCTCGAGAAGCTCGCGGACCCGGTCCGGCGTGGTCTTCGGAAGGAGCGCCCAGTCCGGATCGCGCTCCAGGATCTTGGCGATCGTGTCGGAGACCGTCTCGCCGTGGAACGCCACCCGCCCCGTGAGGCATTCGTAGAGGATGCAGCCCCAGGACCAGATGTCCGTCCGCCGGTCCACGGGTTTCCCCCGCGCTTGCTCGGGGGACAGATAGGGTGCGGTCCCCAGGATCACTCCGGGGATGGTCCCGGGAGAGAACGCCGGCGACGTGATGGTCGGCGATGAGGTAGGGACCGTCGGAGAATCGGCGATGCCAGAGTCGGGCCGAATGCTCCCCTTCGCCAAGCCGAAATCCACGATCTTCACATGATCGCCGGCCGAGATCATCACGTTGCCCGGCTTCAGGTCCCGGTGAATCACTCCCCGCTCGTGCGCCGTCTCCATGCCGGCCGAGATCTGGAGGCAGATCTCGAGCGCCTCGGGGATCGTGAGCGCCCCTCGCGAAAGCCTCTGGGCCAGTGTCTCCCCCTCGATGTGCTCCAGGGCGAGATAACGGCGCCCCTCGCTCTCCACCACGTCGTAGATCGCGCCAATGTTGGGATGATTGAGCGAGGCGAGGAGCTTGGCCTCGCGCTCGAAACGTTCCAGGCGCTCCGGGTCTCCGGCCAGCTCCGGCGGGAGCGCCTTCAGGGCCACCGTGCGGTCGAGTCTGGAGTCGTGTGCGAGGTAGACGATCCCCATCCCGCCCCGCGCGATCTCGCGCTCGAGCCGGTACGGACCGATCATCGTGGGCGGCGCGCCGGAGGTCATCACGCGGGATTGCCCGGCGTCGCCGGCAGGTGTCCCGTATCGTTGTACCGCTCCAGAACGCAATCGCCTGTTCCCAGAATGCGGACCACGGTGATGCCGCAATGGGACGTTCCCAGGCCGAGCCAGCCGTGCTGGCGCAGGCCGACCGCGCGGCCGACCAGATATCGGATCAAGTTCCCGTGGCACACGAGTAGCTCGCATTCGTCGCGATTCGTGGGTCGCCTGAAATAGCGACGATAGGCGCGGTCGACCTGATCCCTTCCGTGCCGGATCATGTGGGCTGCGATGTGGGGCAAATCCTTCCGGCGATTGCGGGGCATGCTGGGGAGGCATTCGCGCAGCAGGTGCGCGCGCACGGGGGCCTTGCCACGGTGATGCTTGGCCAGAATGAGCGCAGTCTCATGGGCACGCTTCATCGTGCTGCAGTGAATCCTCGTGACCGGCAGATGGTGCAGACGTTCTCCTGCCAGCGCAGCCTGCGCTCTTCCGAGCGGCGTCAGACGCCCCGACTGGAGCGCAAACTCCCCGTGCCGGACCAGGACGAGAGTCCGGCAGATGGACCTACCAGCGGGGGTCATGTCGAAGCGGGCATGGACGCGGTCCGGACACGGGAGAGATCTCCATCATCGTGGGGTCGCGGGGAGGCCCGGAGCATGCGCTCCGTGGCGCCTCGCGTCAAACGGTAACGGCGCAGCCGCCCGGGTGATAGAATGGCCGCGCTGTTCCGCACGTGAGCTGGTGAGGTTGGGACGCGGGGAGGTCGCGCGGCATGACAACGGCTGTCCTACCATTCGAGCCAGCCCTCGCCCGCATGGGCTACGCGGCGTTCCGCCCCGGGCAGCTCGAGTCCCTCGAAACCCTCTTCCACCGCGGCCGCCTCCTCCTCGTCGCTCCCACCGGTGGCGGCAAGAGCCTCATCTACCAGCTCCCCGCGACACTCCTCGACGGCGTCACGATCGTCATCTCGCCCTTGATCGCACTCATGCAGGACCAGGTGGACGCGCTCGCCCGGCGCGGCGTGCCGGCGACCTATCTCGCAAGCACGCTCTCGCAGGACGAGGTCTTCGCCCGGCTCGATGGGATCCGCGACGGCCGCTACCGCCTCGTCTACGTCGCGCCGGAGCGGCTCCCCTTCCCCGGATTCCGGCGGCTCGCGGGCGAGCTGCGCTGCCCGCTCGTCGCGATCGACGAGGCGCATTGCATCAGCCAGTGGGGGCACGACTTCAGGCCCGACTACCGCGAGATCGGCGGATTTCTGCGCAGCCTGCCCGGCTGCATGGTGCTCGCCTGCACCGCGACGGCCACGCCCGTCGTGCGGGACGACATCGTCGCCCAGCTCGGCCTCGGCGCCGACACGCCCCAGATCGTGCGCGGATTCGCGAGGCCCAATCTGTCGCTCCGCGTGCGGGACATCGTGTCAGCCGAGGAGCGGAACGCCGCGATCGACGAGACGCTGGAGGAAGCGCTGGGCCGGCGCACAGCGAGCGGACGAGCACCGGCAAGCTCGGGCGCCGCGATCATCTATTGCCTCTCGCGCAAGGACGCCGAGGAGGAGGCCAGGCGCCTGCGCGCCGAGGGATGGAGCGTCGGGTGGTATCACGCCGGGCTCAACGGCGCGCATCGCTCCGAGGTGCAGCGGCGCTTCATGGCCGGTCAGCTCCAGATCGTCGCCGCGACGAACGCGTTCGGCATGGGGATCGATCGCGCCGACGTTCGCGCCGTCATCCACCGCTCGCCGCCCGATTCGGTCGAGGCCTACTACCAGGAGGTCGGCCGCGCCGGGCGCGATGGCCAGGACGCCATTGGACTCCTGCTCCTCCGATCGGCGGACATTCCGAGGCGCAAGGCGCTCATCGAGGGCGACGGCGCATCATCGCGTGAGTGGGTCGAGCACAAGTGGTCGATGTTCCGCGACCTCCTCCGCTGGGCGGAGGGGGGCTCGTGCCGCCACGACGCGATCCTCCGTTACTTCGGGGACGAGGCGGAGACGCTCCACGGATGCGGACGGTGCGACGTGTGCCGCCGGCTGGCGGATGGCGACGACGAGGATCCCGGACGCACCGCGGAGATCGTGAACGCCGCCCTCACCGCGGCGGCCCGCGTGGACCAGCGGCTCGGCTTCAAGGCGGCGGTGAAGCTCTTGCGCGGCGAGAAGGACGAGCGGCTCGTGCGGTACGGACTGGCGAGCGGCCGTGCCTTCGGGACGCTCGCTTCCTACCCCGAGTCGTGGGTGGGTCTCTTGCTCCAGCGGTGCGTGTCCGCGGGCTGGGTCGACTTCACGCAAGGCGAGTACCAGCTCCTCATGCTGACGGATTCCGGCAGGGCCGTGCTGGAAGGAAGGCGCGCGGCAAAGCTCGTGCTGCCTCCGGTCGAAGCACCCCGCACGGGCAAGGCGAGGCGGAAGACGGGCAAGGGTGCGGCAGCGGTCGCTAGCAGCAGCCCCGAGATCGCCCCTGGCTACGAGCGTCGATTCGACGCGCTCCGCCGCTGGCGGCTCGAGCGGGCGCGCCGCGACGCGGTGCCCGCGTTCGTGGTCGCGTCGGATCGCACGCTCGAGGACATCGCAACCACGAACCCCGGGACCACCGCCGAGCTGACGCTCTGCTACGGAATCGGCCCGCGGAAGATCGAGCTCTACGGCGACGAGATCCTCGCAGTGCTCACGGCCCGCTAGCCCTTCGACACTATCGACCAGGGAATGGAGCAGAAGAGCGCGGAGAGGACGAGCGAGACGACGATGAGGCCGACCAGCGCGGTGCCGATCGCACCGAGTCCTGCGTATTTCATGGTTGGTTCCTCCTCAACTCGTCCCGGGACGAGTTGTCTTTGTCGCCGCGCCGAACCCGGCCTCGCGCGCCGCCTCGCGAAATCTGCAGAACGCGTTGGCCAGCAGCATCTGCCGGGGCGTCTGACACTCCGGACCGAACAGCCGTGGGTTTCCCACCAGGATGCACGCGCACCGCGCGCGCGAGGTCGCGACGTTGATGCGGTTCGGGCTGTAGAAGAACTCCATCCCGCGCGGCACGTCCTCGGGGCTCGACGTGGTCATCGAATAGATGACGACCGGCGCCTCCTGCCCCTGGAACTTGTCGACCGTTCCGATGCGGGCGCCGGGGAGAGTGGCGCACAGATCCGCGACCTGTGCGTTGTAGGGGGCGACGATCACGATGTCGTCGAGGGTCACGGTGCGCTCCCATCCCTGCCAGTCGCGCCAGAGCACGCCCGCCGCTGTGAGCGTCCTCACGAGGGAGCGTACGATCTCGACCTCCTCCTGTGACGAGCTGCGGCACCCCTCGTGCTCCACCGGCACGAACCAGATCCCGGCTCCCTCGAACGTCGGCTCGACGAGCGCCTGCATCTCGAGTCCCGCCTTCGCCCTGAGCCGGTCCGCGTAGAAGAGCTCGGAGGTCACCTCGCAGATCGAGGGGTGGAGCCGCCAGGTCTCCTCGAGGAAGATCCCGCGGTCCGGCGGGATCGTCGGCTCGCCGTTCAGCAGGTGTTCGAGGGCCGAGACCTCGGTGCCGTCGGGATGGCTCCCCTTGATCGGACGCTCGAGCTGCCGCGGATCGCCGAGGAGCACGACGCTCTTCGCCGCCTGCGCGATCGCGAGTACATCCGCGAGCGCCATCTGCCCCGCCTCGTCGACGAAGAGGACGTCCACGCTCTCGGCGAACTCGGCTCGCGACCAGAGCCAGGCGGTGCCGCCGAGAACGTCCGCCACGCCGTGCTGGAGCGCCTCCAGCGCGGCCTCGTTGTCCTTCACCTCGAGAATCGGACCGGGCTCCTCCGCGATCTCGTCCGGCTTGTGGGCGCATCGCACGCCGACGCCATCGGTCTCGGCCAGGGCGATCACGCGCTCGAGGAGGTTGCGAATCACCTCATGACCGCCGGCGCACACGCCCACCCTTCGGCCCTCGGCCACGAGGTCGAGGATCATCCGCGCGCCGGTCAGCGTCTTCCCGGACCCGGGCGGCCCCTGGATCCCGAGCACCGAATGATGGAGCGTCGAGACGAGCCGCCGCGCCGCGTCGATGCCGCTCTCACCCGCGCGGCTCAGGTCCCCGCCTCCCGTGTCGCCGCCCGCGAATCTCGGAGGGAGTCGAAGCAGGAGATCGCGCGCGGCACGAAACGGGCCGGGAGCCGTGATGCTGTGGTCCGCGACCCACTCACCGAGCCGGAAGAGCGACTCCGCCTGCTTGGGTGCGGAGACCATCTTGTGCGAGAAGACGGCGCGGGGATGGTCCGTGCCGTACTTGGTGCTCTTCTTGATGTCGACGGTGCGTTCGATGAGGTCGATGCGCAGGACGGTTCCGACCTTCCGCCCGTCCGGGAGCGGCGCGTGGAGATCGTGATCGGCGCGGATACTCGTCTCCTGCTTCGGGAAGCGGTAGCGATGAACCGGCGTCCGCTCCCGTGGCGCGGCAGGGAGCCGCCCCACGAACTCGAGCCCCGCGAGCCCCGCGGTCTCATCGAGCAGCTCCTCGTCGGTCTTCTTCTGGAGGTCGAAGTACTCCCACCACGGCGCCTTCTCTTCACGGCGATGGAACTCGAGCACGTGCGCGAGCGTGTGGATGGCCCGCTGCTCGGGCGTGCGCTCCGAGGGCTCGTCGGGAATGCCCGTGAGGAGGACCTCGGCCAGCTTCTTGGTGCGAGCGTCGCGCTCGCTCAGATCGTCGCTGGGCGCGGATTCCTTCGCCGCGGGACGCGGAATGGCGGCGCCGGCATCGACCATGCGCGTTCGCTCCCGCTCCAGCCAGTCGCGCAGCTCGAGGGCCGACACGCAGTCGTCGCGGTTGTAGGCCTCGACGACGCGGCGCGAGTCGTCCGTGATCGCATCCGCGCTTCCCAGCTCGAGCGCGCGCTGGATCGCGCGGAGATGCGCACCGGCTTCGGGCAACGCCTGGGCGCGCTCGTACCCGAACACGGGCTCGAGCTTCTTGATCGAGTATTCCTCGACGCTCGCCCGGAGCGCTTGCCGCGCGACGAGGTGCAGATCGACGAACACCCCTCCGCGGAGCATGCGATCGATCTCCGCCTCCCGCGTCGCGTGGCGGCCCATCAAGCGCTTGAGGGCGCCCGGCTCGTAGGCCGCGTAGTGGTAGACGTGGAGCCCGGGATGCCGCTCCCACAGCGCGATGACCTCGTCCACGAAGGTCTCGAACGCGGCGCGCTCCCCCGCGCGGTCGAGCGCCCAAACCGAGCGGTACGTGGGCTCGCCCGCCGCGGCGCGCCAGGCCCAACCGAAGAGGTACTCGAGGCCGCCCTCGCCGGCGAAGGGATCGCCTTCGAGATCGAGGAACACATCCCCAGGCGAGGGCTCGGGAAGGAGCGTGAGACCGCGGCCCTCGAGCACGGAAAGCCACTCGTGCACGGCACGGCCCGTCGCGCGCCCGGCGAGCTGCACGCGCGCCTGCTCCCGCGCACGCTCGTAGCTCTCCCTGGCGCCGCGCTTCGGCTTCCACTGGAGCGGGATCGGCTCCCCCGCGAGCGCGGCGAGCGTCGCGATCCCCCGCGATTCCAGCTCCCGTGTCTGCTGCTTCGAGATCGCCGCGACGAGGCTCAGATGATCGTCCGCGCGGCGGCGGTCGTCGCAGGTCTTCCACCAGGAGCAGATGTCGCAGTGAGTGACCGGCTCCGGGTAGGTCGCGGTCGCGGCGCCCGTTCCCCCGCCCGCGCTCGGGGGGTCGACCGCCTCCACCAGCCATTGACGCACGCGCCGGTAGTAGGCGGCAAAGTCGGCAAAGCGATAGGTCTCCGGCGGGAATTCCGGACGCGGCGGCACGATGTGCATGAACTCGGGCGTGATGCCCTGGATCTGCGCGAGGAGATCCGAGTAAAGGCAGAGCTGGAGCACCGAGCCGCCCCGCGTTTCCAGGGCGAGCTTGGTGTCGTAGACCTCGTACGACCAGGTGCCTAGGCGGCTCGGCCGCTCCACGCGTCGCAGCACATCCGCCCGTCCGAGCCAGCGCCCCTTGACGAGCGCAGCCTGGACGATCACGTCGACGCCCGCGTTCATCGCCGCGAGCGTCCGCTCGACCGCGGCCTGCTCGGGCTCCCGCTCGCCGGCATCCGGAGGCCGCGAGAGCTCGAGCCCCCGCGACTCGAGATGGGCGAGATAGGCCTGCTCGTGCTTCTCCCCCAGATCGCGAAGGAGCGTGAGGTCCGCACGCTGGGGCGGCGAGGCGAGCCGCTTCTCCACCACGGCGCGATTCAGAGCGGTGAGATGACGGCAGGCGAGATGATTCGCGAGGTCGGTCGCGGAGAGGCGGATCGTGCCATCGAGCAGCTTCATGAGGTGATCGCGAACGAGGTCATGGGGCTCCCTGGCCGAGATGCGGGAAGGCGCCGAGGATGCGCCCCATCCCGGCGTCCGTCAACCGGTCGGGGGTTCCGCTCCGAAGGCCTCACGTCAACGCCGCTCCGCGCTCATGTCTGCTCCACGAATCCCGAACCAGCGTTCGGGTTTGGCACCCCTCATTTCCGAACCCTGGTTCGGGTTTCCAGGGAGAAGACGTCGCCCCCCCGGCCCACGCCGCGTGCGGCCGACCGCACCCAACCCACCTATCCACCCGCCCCTGAACCCGTTAAACTCCCGCCCCAATGCCGCTTTCACCCGGAACCAGGCTAGGCACCTACGAGATCCTCGCGCCGATCGGCGCTGGGGGCATGGGCGAGGTCTATCGCGCCCGCGACACACGGCTCGGCCGCGAGGTCGCGGTCAAGGTCCTGCCGCGGGATCTCGCCGACACGCCCGAGATCCGCGCGCGCTTCGAGCGGGAGGCGCGGCTCATCTCGTCGCTCAACCATCCACACATCTGCACGGTCCACGACGTCGGCCACGAGGGAGACGACTTCTACCTCGTGATGGAGCTGATCGAGGGCGAGTCGCTCGCTGAGCGCACGCAGCGCGGGCCCCTCCCGACCGGCGACGTGCTCCGGTTCGGCATCCAGATCGCCGACGCGCTCGATCGGGCGCATCGCGCGGGCATCGTGCACCGCGATCTCAAGCCGGGCAACATCATGCTCGCGCGAAGCGGCGCCAAGCTCCTCGACTTCGGCCTCGCGCGAAGCGGCGGCCCGGTCGCGCAGACCACCTCCGGCATCAATTCCCCCACGATGAGCCGCCCGCTCACCGCGGAAGGCTCGATCGTCGGCACCTTCCAGTACATGGCGCCCGAGCAGCTCGAGGGGAAGGAAGCCGACGAGCGCACGGACATCTGGGCGCTCGGCTGCGTGCTCTACGAGATGGCCACTGGCAGGCGCGCGTTCGCGGGCAAGAGCCAGGCCTCGCTCATCTCCGCGATCATGGGCACCGAGCCCGCGCCGATCGCCCAGCTCGCGCCACTCACGCCGCCGGCGCTCGAGCGGCTGGTGAAGGCGTGTCTCGCCAAGGATCCGGACGAGCGCATCCAGACCGCGCACGACGTGAAGCTCCAGCTCCAGTGGATCGCCGAGGGGGGATCGCAGGCGGGCGTGCCCGCGCCGGTCGCGGCGAGGCGCCGCAGCCGCGAGCGTGTCGCGTGGATCGCGGTGGGAGCGCTGCTCGTCTCGACGCTGGTGCTCGCGGCCGCGGCCCTCAAGCCGAAGCCCGCCGCCAAGCCCGTGATCTTCGAGCTGATCGCGCCGTCGCAGGTGCGAGGCGTGGACCTCCCGCGCATCTCCCCCGACGGCCGCCGCCTCGCCTTCAACGCGGTGGACTCGACGGGAGTCCAGAGCATCTGGGTGCGGCCGATGAACTCGCTCGACGCGCAGCGGCTACCGGGCACAGAGGGAGCGACGCGCCCCTTCTGGTCCCCCGACAGCCGCTTCCTCGCCTTCTTCGCGAACGGCAAGCTCCTCCAGGTGGAGGCGAGCGGGGGCCCGCCCATCGCGATCGCGGACGCGCCGCGCGGCGCGGACGGCTCCTGGGGCCGGAAGGGCGTGATCCTCTTCGACGGCACCGCGTCGGCTGACTCCGTCCAGTGGGTCTCCGCATCCGGCGGCATCCCGACGGGCGCCACCAACATCGACCGCAAGCGAGGCGAGGCGTTCACGGCATGGCCGCAGTTCCTGCCCGACG
>JAEHDN010000293.1 GCA_016880395.1 Candidatus Eiseniibacteriota bacterium | reverse complement strand
GACCCGCATCGGCCTGAAGGGGATTCCCGACATCGCCGAATCGGTGATCGTGGCACGGGATGCGCTGCTCGCGGAGCGCACGGGCGGGCGCGTGCACGTGGCCCACGTCAGCGCGGCACGCTCGGTCGCGATCATCCGTCGCGTGAAGGAGCGCGGCATCCGGATGACGGCGGAAACCACGCCGCACTACCTCCTCCTGACCGACGAGGCGGTGATCGGCTACCCGACCAGCTCCAAGATGAACCCGCCGCTTCGCTCGGAGCGAGACCGGGACGCCCTGATCGAGGCGGTCGTGGACGGAACCATCGACTGCCTCGCGACCGATCACGCCCCCCACACGGACATCGAGAAGGACGCGGACTTCGACTCGGCCCCGTTCGGGATCGTCGGACTGGAGACTGCCCTGGGTGCGTACCTCAGGGCTCTCGTCGAGCCCGGCCATCTGAGCCTCATGGACCTGGTGGCCCGCATGACCGTGGGGCCGTACCGGGTGCTGGGCCGCCCCGGCGGCACGCTCGAGGCGGGAGCGGAAGCGGACGTAACGGTGTTCGACCCTTCGAGCCGCTGGACCGTCCGTGCCTCGGACTTCGAGTCGAAGGGGCGGAGCACCCCCTTCGAGGGCTGGGACCTTCCCGGCCGCGTGCTCATGACCGTTGTGGGCGGCCGAATCGCCTACCACACAGCGACTTCCGAGGCCAGCCTTCGATAGCCAACCACGCCCGGGCGTGGTACGATCGGACACTCATGCGACATTGCTTCGGGGGACCGTACCGTCCCTGGACCCTCGGCCTTTTGCTCCTCCTCGCCGGGGGCGGATGTGCCTACTACAACACGTTCTACCTCGCCAAGAAGAACTACCGCGAGGGGGTCAAGGCCCAGGAACGGAGTCTCACCGAGGCTCCGGCCCAGGATGCGATCGGTCGGTACGACGTGGTCGTCCGACAGTGCGCGAAGGTGCTGAAGGACTACCCGAAGAGCAAATACGTCGATGACGCCGCCTACCTCATGGGGGCGTCGTACTACGGCAAGGGGGACTACCTGAACGCGATCCAGCAGCTGACGTCGTTCGGAGCCAAGTACCCCAAGAGCCCCTACCGGGCGGACGCGCGTTTCACCGAGGGCCTCGCCCGCTACCGGAGGAAGGAGTTCGTGCAGTCGGACTCCATCTTCCGCGAGGTGGAAGGGGCCTATCCGGACTTCCCGCGCCGCTGGGAGCTCTGCTTCTACTCCGGCGAGACGCAAAGCCAGCTCAAGCAGTACGCCCCGGCGGCTCACTGGTACCGTCGCGCGCTCAAGCACGCCGATGGGCGGCGCGAGCGCGCGAGGACCCTCCGCCGTCTCGGCGATGCCTATCTCGCAGGCGACCGGGCCGACTCCGCCGAAGCGACCTACGCGGAATGCCTCAAGGTGGAGGAGCGCGGGCCTCAGCGCGTGCAGGCCGCCATCGCGCGGGGCGACGCCCTGCGCAAGCTGGGCCGGTATCCGGAAGCGCTCCAGTTCCTCCAGTCCTGGCGCGTCTTCGCTGCGCAGGAAGGACGGGAGGGGGACGTCATGCTCCGCGTCTACGACATCATGGCGCTCATGGGGCGGACGCAGGAGGCGCTCCGGGGCTACAACGACCTCGTCCAGAAATTCCAACGCACCCCGGTGGCCTACGAGGCCCAGTTCCAGATCGGATACCTGTACGAGACGAGCCTCCAAGATCTGGACGCGGCCGGTCGCGAGTACGACAAGCTGAGGGGCCTGCCGACCTCCGAGTTCCAGCTGCAGGCGATCCGGCGCTCGCAGAGCCTGACCGCGCTCCGCACGTACCGGACCGCGCTGGCGTCGGATAGCACGGGGATGCGCGCCCAGGCGGCGTTCATGATGGCGGAGCTCTACTACTTCCAGCTCGGCAAGCAGGACTCCGCCATCACCCAGTACCGGCGCGTCGAGGCGGAATTTCCGCACAGCATCTACGCAGCGAAAGCCGCATACGCGCGGCTCTGGATCGCGACGCAGGACCGGGGAGACACCCTGGAAGCCATGGCCATCGCCGACACGATGACCCAGCGGTATCGCGGCACGCCCTTCGCCGAGTCCGCACTCTTCCTCTGGAAGGGATGGAGCGGACGCACCGACGAGCGAACCGCGCTCCTCGACTCGCTGCTCGCGAGCCCGGACACGGTTGAGGTGGCCGCGTTCGATCCCGAGCCGGAGGCGTCGCTCCTCGTTCCGGCCGATTCAACGCTCATACGTCCCCAGACCTACGGGTTGAGCGCTGCCGACAGCGCCCGCGCGGACTCGGTCAGGGAGGCCGCGAGCCTCGCGGGCGAGGAGTTACGGCGACAGAGTGGAGGGCAGCCACCCACGAACGCTCAGACGCAGGGCGCGGCTCCGACGCCGACCCCGGTGCCGACAGCTCCGGCCGCTGGTGGGTCCGCCGCCGGCGCAGCTGCCGCAGGCGCGGCTCCCACGGACAGCTCGAGGACCAGCGAGCCGCCTCCCTCCGCACCTCCCGATTCGACTGCACGCCCGGACACCACGACCACCGACGAGGAAGAGGACGACACGGGTCAATGAACCTGGTCTCCTGCTCTGTCGTGTCGAACCACGAGGTCTCGGCCGGCAATTTCCTGATCACGCTGCAGGTGCCTCGGTCGTTTGCACGGCCGCAACCGGGTCAGTTCGTCCACCTGCGCGTCGGTGAGGACATCGAGCCGCTCCTGCGCAGGCCCTACAGCCTCGAGGGTTTCACCGAGCGGGGCGCGCTTCGCGCCGTTCGGGTCTACTTTTCCGTCGTCGGACGCGGCTCGGGCGTCCTCGCCCGGCAGGAGAAGGGAACGAAGCTCGATCTCATCGGTCCGCTCGGGATCGGCTTCACGCCACGCCCCAGGCGCGTGCCGATCCTCGTGGCCGGAGGGCGCGGCGTGGCGCCGCTCCTCTTCCTGAGCCGGCGGCTCCGCGAGCGGAAGCGTCCTTACGTCTTCCTCTTCGGTGCCCGGTCGCGCACGGACCTCTACGGCGTGCGCGAGATCCGGGGCGGGCGTCTCCATCTCGCCACGGACGACGGCTCGATCGGATACGAGGGCAGCGTCCTCGATCTCCTCGAGCGGGAGTGGACCGGGGCCCGACACACGCCGCTCACGGCGGAGATCTTCACCTGCGGACCGCACGGGCTCCTTCACGCGATCTCGGACTTCGCGCGCGAGCGGGGCATCCGGTGCGAGGCCTCGCTCGAGGGGCCGATGGCCTGCGGCGTCGGCGCGTGCCGAGGCTGCCCCGTGCCGCTCCTTCCCGGCCCGGACTCCGGGCGCTACCCCGCGATGTGCGTCGAGGGACCGGTGATGGACGCCACCATCGTCGACTGGGCACGGCTCCCGTGAAGCCCTCGCTCGAGGTGCGGATCGCGGGGCTCACGCTCAGGAACCCGGTGCTCGTCGCATCGGGGATCATCGGGTACGGTCGCGAGTACGAGCGCCTCGTGGATCTCGAGCGGATCGGCGGCATCGTTACGAAGACGGTCACGCTCCACGCGCGCGCCGGCAATCCACCGCCGCGCATCTGCGAGACGCCATCGGGCATGCTCAACTCGATCGGGATCGAGAACCCGGGACTCCAGGGCTTTCTCGAGCAGAAGGTGCCCATCCTTCGCGAGCTTCCCTGCGCCGCGATCGTGAGCGTCGAGGGGGAGGACGTGGGCGAGTTCTGCGAGCTGGTTCGCGGCGTCGACGGAAGCGGCGCGGCGCACGCGATCGAGGTGAACATCTCCTGCCCCAACGTGGGCCCGCACGGGCTCCGCTACTCGACCGACGCGGGCATGGCGCGCGAGGTGATGAACGCGATCCGCCCGCTCACGCGGCTGCCCTTGATCGCGAAACTCACCCCCAACGTGACGCGGATCGCGGAGATCGCCCAGGCCTGTGAGGACTGCGGCGCGGACGCGGTCTCGCTCGTGAACACGTTCATCGGCATGGCCGTGGACGCGCGTGCGAGGAGGCCCATCCTGGGCACGGTGCTCGGCGGCCTCTCGGGCCCGGCCATCAAGCCGCTCGCGCTCGCGAAGCTCTGGGAGACGGTCCAGGCGGTCGACATCCCCGTGGTCGGGATGGGCGGGATCGCGCGGCCCATCGACGCGGTGGAGTTCCTCCTGACCGGTGCGACCGCGGTCGAGGTGGGCACCGCGATGTTCGCCAACCCGGCGCTGCCTGAGGACTGCGTGGGCGCGATCGAGCAAGCGGTGGCGGCGCTCCCGAGCGCGCACGTCGAGGACCTGATCGGCGCGCTCGAGGTGCCGGAGGGGCGCGGCGTCATTCGCGCGGGCAAGGCGGCGCGCCGCGAAGCGGGGAGGCACGCGTCATGAGCGCGCCCCGCGTGGCGGCCGGCGCCGCGGCCGGATCCCTCCGCGACCGGCTCATCGTCGCGCTCGACATGCCCGATCTCGCCGCGGCGACCGCGCAGGTCGACCGTCTCGGCGAGGGTGTCCTCTGGTACAAGGTCGGGCTCCAGCTCTTCTGCTCGTCCGGACGCGGCGCCGTCGAGGCGATCGCGGCGCGCGGGAAGAAGATCTTCCTCGACCTGAAGCTCCACGACATTCCAGCCACGGTGGAGAAGGCGATCCGCGCGCTCGACGGGCTTCCCGTATCGCTCCTCACGGTGCACGCGGCCGGCGGGTCGAAGATGCTCGAGGCCGCGGCGACCGCGGCCCGCTCGCTCGCCTCACGCCCCGCGGTGGTGGGGGTGACCGTGCTCACGAGCCTCGACGGCGACGAGCTGCCGGGCGTCTGGGATCCCAGGACCGATCTCGAGGCCAAGGTGCTCGCGCTCGCGAAGCTCTGCGCCGACGCGGGGGTCGACGGAGTGGTCGCGTCGCCGCGCGAGCTGGCCGCGCTCCGACGCGCGCACCCGGTCCCGTTCCGCATCGTCACGCCCGGCATTCGCGGCCCAGAGGACGCCGCGCACGATCAGAAGCGCACCCTCTCGATCGGCGAGGCGTTCGCGCTCGGCGCCGATCACATCGTCGTCGGCCGCCCGCTCCTCGAGGCGGCCGATCCCCGTGCGGTCCTCGCGTCCTACGCGGACGCGGCCGATCTGCCGCTCTCCAGCGAAAGGATGAAGGGATGAAGGTCCTGGTGACCGGGATCACCGGATTCGCCGGCAGCCATCTGGTCGACTACCTGCTCACGATCCCCGGCGTCGAGATCTCCGGCATCATGCGCTGGCGGAGCCGCACCGAGAACATCGAGCACTTCCAGGACAAGGTGCGGCTCGTCGAGTGCGACCTGCGCGACGCGTCCTCCGTGCGCGACGCGATCGACCAGATTCGTCCCGAACGGATCTTCCATCTCGCGGCCCAGAGCTTCGTCCCGACGTCCTGGACGGCGCCCACCGAGTCGCTCATCACGAACATCATCGGCCAGCTCAACATCTTCGAAGCCGTGAAGAAGCTCGGCATCAAGCCGCGCATCCAGCTCGCCTGCTCGAGCGAACAGTACGGCATGGTCTACGAGAACGAGCTGCCGATCCGCGAGACGAATCCGCTCCGTCCGCTGTCGCCCTACGCGGTGAGCAAGGTCGGGCAGGATGCCCTCGGCTACCAGTACTGGATGAGCTTCCAGATCCCGATCGTCCGCACGCGCGGGTTCAATCACGAGGGGCCGCGGCGCGGCCCGGTCTTCGTCTGCTCGGATTTCGCGCGGCAGGTGGCCGACATCGAGAAGGGGCGGAAGCCGCCGGTGATCCGGGTGGGGAACCTCGACGCGCGCCGCGACTTCACCGACGTGCGCGACATCGTGCGCGCGTACTGGCTCTCCCTCGAGAAGGGGGAGATGGGCGAGGTCTACAACCTCTGCTCGGGGAAGGACTGGACGATCCGCGCGATGCTGGATCTCCTCCTCTCCATGAGCAGCGTGAAGGTGAAGATCGAGCAGGATCCGGCGCGCATGCGCCCGAGCGACGTCCCGGTGCTCCTCGGCGACGCGTCCAAGTTCAAGAAGGCGACCGGCTGGGAGCCTGAGATCCCGTTCGAGCAGACGCTCCGCGACCTGCTCGAGTACTGGCGAGCCCGGTAGCCGTTGCGTCTCTTCGTCACCGGGGTCGCCGGCTTCGCCGGGCGGCACCTGCTGGATCACCTGGCCGAGCGGGGCGGCATCGAGGCGCACGGCGTCGACCATGCGGCGCTCGAGGCGCTCCCGGGCGCGGCGGCGCTCCGCGGGCGGCTCGCGTCCTACGAGGCGCTCGACATCACGAACGCGCCCGCCGTGGGCGCGTGGCTCGCGAAGGGGAAGCCGGACGCGGTGCTCCACCTCGCGGCGCAGGCCTCGGGGGCCGATTCGCTCGTGCAGCCGGTGGCGACCTACGCCGTGAACGCGATGGGCACGCTCCACATCCTGGACGCGCTCCGGCGGTCGGGCTCGCGCGCCCGCGTGCTCGTCATCGGCTCCGCCGACGTCTACGGCTCGGGGGCGGCCGGCGCGCGGATCCGCGAGGAAGCTCCGCTCCGGCCGGCGAATCCCTACGCGGGCAGCAAGGCGGCCCAGGACGTGATCGCCGAGATCTACGCGGCGACGTTCGGGCTCGCCGTGATCCGGACGCGCACGTTCTCGCACACCGGTCCGGGCCAGCGGCCGCGGTTCGCGCTCGCGGGGTTCGCGGACCAGCTCGCGCGGATCGACGCGGGGCAGGCGCCGCCCGAGATCCGGGTGGGCAACCTGGACGTGACGCGGGAGTACGGAGACGTGCGGGACGTGGTCCGGGCCTACGTGCTCCTCATCGAGCGCGGCGTGCCGGGGGAAGCCTATAATGTCGCGACCGGCCATGGCCATCGACTCCGGGACCTGCTCGATCGGCTGATCGAGGTCTCGGGGGTGAAGGCGACGGTCACGGTCGACCCGTCGCGGCTTCGCTCGCGCGACGCGGACCACCTCGTGGGGGATCCGGCCAAGCTCGCGGACGCGACCGGCTGGAAACCTCTTCGTTCCATCGACCAGACCTTGCTCGACCTCTACAAGGACGCGCGCGAGCGCGTCCGGGCCGAGGCCGGAGCCTAGGAGCGCGCGTGCGGATCGCCATCGTCGGGACTGGATACGTCGGGCTCGTCACGGGGGCCGGATTCGCCGATTTCGGCAACCAGGTGCTGTGCGTCGACGTCGACCGGGCCAAGATCGAGATGCTCGAGCGGGGGCAGCTCCCCTTCTACGAGCCCGGGCTCGACGATCTCATCGCGCGGAACGTGCGGGAGCGGCGCCTGCGGTTCGGGCTCTCCCTGGAGGAGGCGACGCGCTGGGGCGAGGCGATCTTCATCTGCGTCGGCACGCCCCAGGGCGAGGACGGCCGCGCCGACCTCAAGTACGTGGACGCCGCGGCGCGCACGATCGCGCGCTCGATGAACGGCTACCGGCTCATCGTGCAGAAGAGCACGGTCCCGGTGGGCACCGCCGAGCGGGTGCGCGAGATCGTCCGGAAGCACGCGAAGCGAGGGGTCAAGTTCGATGTCGTGAGCAACCCCGAGTTCCTCCGCGAGGGCACGGCGGTCGAGAACTGGATGCGTCCCGACCGGGTCGTGATCGGCGCCGACTCCAAGCGCGCACGGGTCCTGCTCCGCGAGATCTACTCGCCGCTCTACCTGATCGAGACGCCGATGGTCGTGACCGACGTGCGGACGGCGGAGCTGATCAAGTACGCGGCGAACGCGTTCCTGGCCACGAAGATCTCCTTCATCAACGAAATGGCGAACCTGTCGGAAGCGCTCGGTGCGGACGTGCGGGACGTGGCCAAGGCGATGGGCCTCGACCGGCGGATCGGTCCGAAGTTCCTCCACCCGGGGCCTGGCTTCGGCGGATCCTGCCTGCCCAAGGACACGCGCGCCATGACCGACTTCGCGCGGAAAGCGGGAGTCAGACTCCGGATCACCG
This sequence comes from Candidatus Eiseniibacteriota bacterium, assembly GCA_016880395.1. Lineage (GTDB taxonomy): Bacteria > Eisenbacteria > RBG-16-71-46 > SZUA-252 > SZUA-252 > WS-9. The sequence continues at coordinate 1,461 of JAEHDN010000293.1, read as the reverse complement.
AGGCCGCGGTCGAGACCAATGACGCGCAGCGGGGGATCGCGGTGCGCAAGGTGATGGAGGCGCTGGGAGGCCGGAAGCCCCACACGGCCGCGATCCTCGGACTCTCCTACAAGCCGGACACCGACGACCTGCGCGAGGCGCCGTCGCTCGACATCGCGCGGTCGCTCCTGCGGCGAGGCGTGCGCGTGCGCGCGTACGATCCCGTGGTGCGCGAAGGGGCGGCCGGCGTGCCGCGGGGCGTGGTCTTCGCGGAGAACGCCTACGACGCGGCCAAGGGGGCGGACGTGCTGGTCATCGTGACCGAATGGAACGAGTTCCGCCGGCTCGACCTCGCCCGGATCCGTCGGGTGATGCGACGGCGCGCGATCGTCGATCTGCGCAACATCTACGACCCGGCCTCGGTGCGACGGCTCGGGTTCGACTACACCTCGGTGGGGAGACCGACATGAAGCTGATTCACGGCGTGGTGGTGAAGCCGCTCAAGGTGATCGCCGACGAGCGCGGGTATCTGATGGAGATGATGCGCAAGGACGACCCCTTCTTCCAGCGGTTCGGCCAGACGTACGTGTCGGTCGCGTATCCGGGCGTCGTGAAGGGATGGCACTATCACAAGGTCCAGACCGACCACTTCGTGATCGTGAAGGGCATGATGAAGGTCGTGCTCTACGACGACCGGGCCGATTCGCCCACGAAGGGGGAGCTGAACGAGTTCTTCATGGGCGAGCGGAATCCGGTCTTGGTCACGATCCCCCCCGGCGTGTGGCACGGCATGAAGGGGATCGGCACGGAGCCGGCGATGCTCGTCAACTGCCCGACCGAGCCCTACAACTACAAGGAGCCGGACGAGTTCCGCTGCGATCCGCACAAGAACGACATCCCCTACGACTGGTCGCGCAAGGATGGCTGACCGCATGGATCTCTCCCGGTCGCGCTTCCTGGTCACGGGCGGCGCGGGCTTCATCGGCTCGAACTTCGTCCACCATATCCGCCGCGCCTACCCGAAGGCGGGAATCACCGTGCTCGACAAGCTCACCTACGCGGGGAACCTCGCGAACCTCGAGGCCGTGAAGGATGACCCCGGATTCCGCTTCGTGAAAGGGGACATCTGCGACCGGACGGTCGTGGCCGAGGCGATGGAGGGGTGCGACTTCGTGGTGAACTTCGCGGCCGAGACCCACGTGGACCGCTCGATCGACCACGCGGAGGACTTCGTCCTCACCGACACGTACGGCGTGTGGGTGCTCCTCGAGGAGGGCCGCCGCCGGAAGCTGACCCGGTTCCTCCAGGTCTCGACCGATGAGGTCTACGGCGAGATCCTGAGCGGCGAGGCCACGGAGGAATCGCCGCTCCTCGCGCGGAATCCCTACGCCGCATCCAAGATCGGCGGCGACCGCCTCGCGTACTCCTACTTCGCGACGCACGGCAGCCCCACGATCGTGACGCGATGCAGCAACAACTACG
>JAEHDN010000292.1 GCA_016880395.1 Candidatus Eiseniibacteriota bacterium | reverse complement strand
GGCCTGGCCCGATTCATCCGATGTGAATGCGATCAGGTGTTGGTCCGGGGACAATCGCGCTATGGATTCGTTTGCCGGACCGGCCAGGACCGGCTCAGCGGGCGCCATTCCATCGCTCGCTCCCCGAAGCGGAATCCGGAGGATGTCTGCGTTTCCCGCCTCGAAGGATCGGATGAGTATCCCGGAGCCGTCGGGGTTCCAGGCAATCACACCATCGCTCGTGTTGCGTGACTTCGTGTCGTAGATCCGAATCGGCGGACCGCCACCGAGCGCTTGGAGATAGATGCCGGACTTCCCGTCGCTCGACGTGCGCGTGTACGCCACCTGCGTGCCGTCGGGTGACCATGCGGGAAGCAAACAGTCGGCACTCGGGTCCGCGATCAGGCGGTGAGCCGGCCTTCCCCTTTCTGCGGTCCAGATTTCCAGGAGATTTCTCGCGTTCTCGACGGCGACGGCAACGCGCGTCCCACCTCGCGTGACGGACGGATCCGACGCAAAATGCTGCCGCTCATCGGACCACTCGCTCACATCGCCGTTGGGACGCACGACCACCAAGCGGCGGTTGAAGCCCGCGATCTTTCCCGGTGTGTACACGAGCGTTCCATCGCCGGAAATATCGAACGGCGCGCTCACCCAGCCTTCTGGACCTCGAAGCCCCGTGGCCACCGGGAACGGTTCACCGGTGACCTCCAGCCGACGCAGATCGAAGGGAGCAGCGAGGAGCACATCGTGGCGAGTGAAGAGGAGATGGCCGCTGGTCGCATAGCACGCGTTCGAACCGTCGCGAATGAGGAGCTTCGCCGCCCCGGACCCGAGATCCAGAACGCCAACACCCGCCTGCCAGGCGCCGCCGCCGTAGGTGAGCGTGTTGAGCAGGACGCCCCGATCTCGCGGCAGGGCTCGCCAGAGCTGCAACGAGCCGTGATATCCCGCCGGCTGGAGCGGTGTTGGCTTCGACGCTGAGCCTCCTCGGTCCGATATTCGAATGTAATGCGTCCAGTCGAAGTCGTTCACCAGAACGTCGCCGGACTCGAGAAGCACCCAATCCGTCCACGAAGGATCCAGTACCGCCACCGCGATCGGAGCCGCGTTGCCCTCAGCGGGCACCTTGAGCAGGCGCATCTGGTTCGTCCGTTCCGAGATCTGGGCCGCGAACGCGATCCACTTCCCATCCCTCGTGTAGCTGGCCGCCAGCGCTTGGCCGCTTCCCTCGATCGGCCTTGCCTCGACGCCCTTCAAGGGTCTCCGATATACCCTGCCCTCATGCGAGTCCAGTTTGCCTGGCGGAGTGCCGTCGAAGAGGAGCGTTCGTCCGTCGGGCGAAATCGCAATCCTGAGGTGGAGGCCGTCGCTGGGAACGCGAATGCCCGGCGGGATCGCCATGGACAGGTGCACGGGGGAGCGGCGATCTCCCCGCCCGCGGCTCAGGAGCCACGTTCCCGTCACAACCACGGCGGCCACAAGGGCCAGAGCAATCAGGCCCCGCGCGCCGATACGGGTGCGGGCCGTGACCGGGAAGTCCTCGCCAGATTGGGCCATCGCCAGCGCGTTGCGCGCCTCGCCCATGTCCCGCACACGGAGCCTCGGGTCCTTCAGAAGGCATCGACGGAGCAGCTCTCGGGCCCGGCTCGGAAGCTCCGCGGGAACACGGGACCAGTCCGGGTCTTCCGCCAGAATCTTCGTGATCGTGGCGAGTGTCGAGCCTCCGTCGAACGCGCGCCTTCCCGTGAGGCACTCATAGAGGACGCATCCGAACGCCCAGATATCGGTGCGGCGATCCAGGAGCTTCCCTTCGGCCTGTTCCGGAGAAAGATACGGCACCGTGCCTAGGACAGCGCCCGTGGTGGTGACGGAGGTGACCTGCGTGTGGGTGTCCGTCGGAAGCGTCGCGGGCGCTTGGAACACTGCCCGACCGGCCACAGCCGAAATGGGCGCCTCGGCGCTCTTCGCCAAACCGAAGTCCACGATCTTCGCGACGCCGCCGCGCGTGAGCATCACGTTCGCCGGTTTCAGATCGCGATGGATCACCCCGCGCTCGTGCGCCGCCTCCATTCCGGATGCGATCTGAAGGCAGACATCGAGCGCCTCCGGAACGCGAAGCGCACCGCGGGCCAGCCTCTTCCCCAGCGACTCTCCCTCGATGTGTTCGAGCGCCAGGTACCGAGCGCCGTCGCATTCCAGGACGTCATAGATCCCGCAGACGTTCGGGTGGTGAACGAGGGCCAGAAGCTTGGATTCCCGCTCGAAACGCTGGAGACGCTCAGGGTCGGAGGCCACCTCGCTTGGGAGCGCCTTCAGCACGACCTGACGATCGAGGGCTGGGCGCGTGTCCCGGGCGAGGTACACGACGCCCATGCCCCCGCGATCGAGCTCCCGCTCGATGCGGTAGGGACCGATCACGGTAGGCGCCAGTCGAGGAGAATCCATGGGCCCTCCGGGCTCAGGACGAGGAGAGGCCGGAGTGTATCACCGGGGGTGAAACCGGGCAGGTGCTACTGATCCCGCATTCTCCGCTGTGCTAGCCTCGGGCCATGACCCGTAGGACCCGGACGTGACTCTCAACCCAGAAAAGTCGACACACCAGGGGTCCGCCCCCGTACCAGGGAACAGGGCCAGAGGGGGCGCAGACGATGGCCCTGCCGCGGCCGGGGTCGGATCGGTGCCCGGGGTCGGACCGACTGCCGGCTCCGGAGCCAGCGCCTCGCCCGAGCAGCCCCCGCTCGACCTCGAGGCGGTCCGCGCCCGGGATCCCGGCGCCCTGGCGGCGCTCTTCGAGCGCTACTTCGACCGTCTGTACGCGATGGTCTACCGGATGCTCGGAGATCGGGGAGCGGCGGAGGAGGCGCTCCAGGAGATCTTCCTGAAGGTGCACCGGGGCGCGTCTTCGCTCGACCCGGGGCGGGATCCAGGGCCCTGGCTGATCACGATCGCGGCAAACACGGTGCGCGATCTCTGGCGCTCCTCGGCGTACCGGTTCGAGCGCGCGTCCAGCTCGCTGGACGCGGATCCGGGCTATACCGAGAAGCTCGCGTCGAGCGCGCCCGACCCGGAGCACGACACGCTCACGGCCGAGCGGTCCGAGATAGTGCAGCGCGCGATCCAGAGCCTCAAGCCCTCGTTCCGCGAGGTCGTGGTCCTGCGCGAGTACGAGGGGATGAGCTACGACGAGATCGCGGCGATCACGGGCGAGAACGCGACCGCAGTGCGCAAACGCTATTCGCGCGCCCTGGACGAGCTGGGGCGCTACGTGACGAAGGCAGGCCTATGACCGAACGCGAGCCCGACGACATCTCCGCCGAAGCCCGGCGCGCTCGCGAGCTTCTCGCGCGAATGGAGGCCCCGCGGGCGGACCGCGAGTTCCGCGCTCGGCTGAAGCAGGAGTTCGTCGCGGGAAGCCTCATCGAGAACGCCCGAGCGCCCGAGCGCTCCCGCACGGTCGGGCGCCCCCGCACGGCCGAGCCTTCGCGCGCGCCGGAGCCCTCGCGCGGCGGGATCGGTCCGGTTCCCGAGGACGAGCCGGATCTCCTACACCGGCGCCCGGCGCCGCGTCCGGTCCGTCCCGCGCGACCCGCTCCGCCGCCGCGCCGCCTCCTCCGCTTCCCCAAGCCCACGCGCCCGCGGTTCGTCGCGGTCCTCGCCGCAGCGGCGGCGATCGCCGTCGCCGTCGGCATCCTGGGCAATCGGGGCGCCGAATGGAAGGTCATCCAGGTGACGGGCACCGGGATGGTGCAGGCGGACGGCGAGCCGATCCCGATCGAGCGGCCGGATCTGCTCGCCGAGCGCGTCCACCCGGGCGTCGAGCTTGTGCTGCCGGCCACCGCCTCGATGGAGATCACAGCGGGCAGCGACCTCGCGATGGAGATCCTTCCGGGCACGCGTTTCACCATTCCGCCGTCGCCCCCGCGCTGGTTCCTGCGCCGCGCGGAGCTCTACGCGCGCGGAGGAGAGCTGCGTCTGACGACGGGACCGACCTTCTACGGGGCGCACCTCGAGGTGCACACGCCGGAGGCCATGGTGAAGGTCAACGGCACGACCCTCGCCGTGATCATGGAGCCGACGGGGACGTGCGTCTGCGTGCTCGAGGGCGAGGTGATGGTGGGCGCGAGGGGGGAGGCTTCGGGCCCGGAGGGTAGCGGAGGCGGCGCGATGATGCCGATCCCTGCGGGACATCGCGGCTACATCTTCCGGGACGGCCGCACGCCGGAGCGCGCCGACATCCGACCCGAGGAGCTGACCTCACTCGCGCGCTTCCGTGCCCTCCGGTACGCGCTTCTCGAGGAAGGAACCCGCAAGTAGCCGTCCGCACCCGCCGTTGACCGGGGCGCTCCGGAATGAGAAAATAGAGGGGCCCCAAGCGCAGTCCGACTCCCCGAAACGGCCTGAATTCAACAGCTTGCCGAGGGAGCTTCCTTGGATCTCTACATCGTACGCCACGCCATCGCCGTCGAGCGGGGAGACCCGGCTTATCCCTGGGACGACGACCGCCCGCTGACGCCCGAGGGGATCCACAAGTTCCGTCTCGCGGCGAGGGGCCTCGAGAAACTCGATGTGCGTCCCGATCATATACTGTCGAGCCCGCTCATCCGGGCGCGGCAGACCGCCGAGATTCTGCGGGACGCGGTGGCGCCCGAGCTCGACATCACATACTCGCCGAGTCTGAAGCCCGATTCCGACTTCGGCGACTCCCTTGGCGCGGTCGCGGCGCTCGGCGCGAAGACAGTCGCCGTCGTGGGGCACGAGCCACACCTGAGCGGGTTCGCGAGCTATCTCCTGTGCGGTCCGCGGCAGTCCGCGTCGATCGTGCTGCGCAAGGGCGCGACGGCGCTCGTCCATTTCCCCGCGGAGCCGGCGCCTGGCCTCGGCTTCCTGGAATGGCTCCTCCAGCCCAGCGTGCTTCGCCGCATCGCCGGAACCTGAGCACAGCCATGAGCCACAGCTCCCCCAGCGGCGTGAGCGAGCGCGAGATCAAGTTCCGAGTCCCGGAGAATCGCGATCCGGCCCAGATCCGGGACGTGATCGAGGCGGCTGGATTCCGCTTCGAGCCCACGGGCACGATCGCGCACGTCGACCGCTACCTCGACACGGATGACTGGGATCTCTACCGGGCTGGACTCGCGCTGCGCCTCCGCGACGATGCCGGGCGGGTGCGGCTCGAGGCGAAATCGATCGCTTCGACCTCACCCGACATGCTCGAGCGCACCGAGTGGTCCCAGGACGCCCCCGTCGGAGATCCGCCGTGGGAAGCGCTGGACCCAGGTCCCGTGGCGGGGCTCCTCCAGCCGCTCCAGGGCCTGCGCGTCCTCGAGCGCCTTCAGATCCGGGCGAGCGTCACGAACGACCGCGAATGCTTCCGGTGGATGCGCGGCGATTCGGTGATCGGTCTCCTCACGGTCGATCACGTCACCGCGCCCCCGGCGTCCTTCCGCGAGATCGAGCTGGAGCTGAAGAATGGCGCGGAGGACGCGCTTGGACTGGTGCGCACCGCCGTGCACGAGCAGCTCGGGCTCGAGCACGAAGTCCGCACGAAGCTCGCGGCCGCGCTCGAGGCCGCCGGCGTGCCCCTGCCCGAACGGGACGAGCGCGCGTTCGCCCTGAATCCCGCTGACCGGCTCCTCGACGTCGCGCACAAGATCTTCGGGCGGCATCTCGGCCGGCTCCTCTGGAACGAGCCAGGCTCTCGCCTCGGCATCGACTCCGAGCACGTGCACGACATGCGCGTCGCGGCCCGGCGGCTCCGGACCGCGCTCGAGGTGGTCGCGAACGGCTATCCCGACGCGGTGCGCGAGGACTTCGAGACGGACCTCCGATGGATCGGCCGCCGGCTCGGTCGCGTCCGCGATTTCGACGTGGCGCTCGATCGCCTCGTGGAGATGGAGCGCGACGCCGCTTCGTTCGAGCGCCCCGCGCTCCGCATCTTCAGGCAGTCGCTCGAGGTGAGGCGCGCCAGGCGCCGGCTGCGCTTGGTCGAGCGGCTCGACTCCGAGCGCTTCGGCGTCTTCCTCGTGAAGGCGCGCACCTGGATCGAGGCGGGGCCTCCCGGAGCGGCAACGGTGCCCGAAGGCGTGATGCCCGCCTACGCCGCGGCGCCCCGGATCATCGGTCGATGGATGGATGCGACGCGCGAGGCCTACGACGTCGCGCTTCGCACGATGGAGCCGGAGGATCTCCACATGCTCCGGATCGCGGCCAAACGCGCGCGGTACGCCTACGAGTATTTCGCCGAGCTGGAGGGTCCGCTGGCGCAGCGGCGCGCGAAGCGGATCGCAGGGCTCCAGGATTTCCTGGGCGAGCACCGGGACTCGGTCGAGCTGCTCCGCCGCATGCGCCGCTACGCCCGCACCGTGCCGCACGAGGATCGCGAGCTGGTGCTCGGCACCGGAAGCCTCCTCGGCCATCTCGAGCGCTCCGTCCGGATGAGGCGGAGCGATCTGCGCGACCACTGGGAACGCGCGATGGCGGAGGGTGGAGCTAGGTCTGAGGGGTGCTGCGGCGCGGTTGGCGGCGCGGTTGGCGGCGCGGTTGGCGGCGCGCCGCCTCCCGCCGTACGATGCGCCACTCCTCGACCAGGATCGCCCATCGCTGATGGTCCTGCCAGCGCCCGCGAATCTTGAGATAGCGACGGGCAGTCCCCTCGTTCCGGAATCCGAGCCGCTTCACGAGCCGGATCGATGCCGCGTTCGTCGGCTGGATGTTGGCCTCCAGCCGGTGGAGCTTGAGCGTGGCGAACGCGTGATCGAGGACCAGTCCCACGGCCTCGCTCATGTAGCCCTTCCCCTCGAAGGGTCTGCCAATCTGGTAGCCGAGGTAGGCGCTCTGGAGGCTGCCCCACGCGATCTGGCTCACCTCGAGCGAGCCGAGGAGGACATCGTCCTCGTTGCGGCGCACCGCGAGTCGAAGCATACCGGGCAGCTTCGCACGTGCGAGATAACGGGTGAATCGAGCCGGCGTGGTGGGAAGCGTGACGAATGGGCTCGGGCTCATCCGGTTCACGCGCATGAACTCGTCGCGGTCCCTGGGACGGAACGGGCTCAGATGGACGCGCGGGCCGACGAGCAGGATCGAGCGCGGTGCGCGGCGTCGCATGGGCGGCAGCATAGCGTAGACGGGTCGGGTTGTAGCGACTATCCTGCGCCGTCATGAGCCGCCCGACATGGACGAGTCCGGCGAACGTGTGCGTGATGTCGTTGGCGGTGATGATGGCGGTGACGGTGGCGGCTCTCATCATCCTGCTCTCCACGCCTGCCCTCGCCACGTACCTTCCCCACGAGCGCATCCCCACCGATGATTCGATCTACCGCGATCTAGAGCGGCTCGCCACGAGATACGGTTTCGCGGCGCGCTTTCTCTCGAGTCGACCCTTGCGCCGCAAGGAAGCGCTCGCATACCTGCAGGAGCTCGGCGATACGCATCCGGGCGCGGCCGTGGACCCGGCGTTTCGCCGGGCGATGCGCCAGCTCGACCCGGACGCGCCCGGCGGCGTGCATCCGATCGTCTCGGCCGACGGCGATGACGGTGAGCGGATCGAGATCTCCCCGTACGGATCCTTCCTCTACGCCGAAGACCCGCGCTACCACCCCGAAATCAACCGCGACTACCGCGTAGGCCTCGTGCTGGCCGGCCAGCTCGATACGAACTCGGTCTTCCTCGCGGACTTCTACGAGGGAACCGCATCCCAGGGCGGGCGAGGAACACCGGACTTCGGCGACCTCAACTCGCTCGTCGAAGGCGTGAATTTCAACTCGTGGGTGAACGAGGCGTACGTCGCCTTCCCGGTATCGAAGATCCGCGTGATGTTGGGCCACACGTGGCTCCGATGGGGACCCGGCGAATCGGGATCGCTCGCCTTGTCGGATGCCGCCCCGGCGCTCGATCTGCTCCATTTCGAGGCGGACATGTTTGGAGCGTTTCGCTACCAGCAGTTCGTGTCGATCCTGGATCCGGGGCCGCAGACGTATCTTGCGGGACATCGACTGGAGTGGCATGCATCGCCGAGCGTTTGGGCTGGATTGACCGAAGTCGCGCGGTTCGACGGCACGAGCCAGGCGCCTTTGTATCTGATCCCGTTCGTCCCGTACTCGTTCTGGGAGAAGCGGCCGAAGAGCGGTGGCGTGGATGCCGCCGATTCCAGCGGTGAGCGCCTGCGCAAGAACAACGTGGCCTGGGCCGCGGACGCATCGTGGGTGGTGAGGCCCGGCTGGCGCGTGTACGGTGAGTTCCTGCTGGATGACTACTCGTTCAGCTCGGACTACAAGCCGGACATGATCGGATACCAGGCGGGGATGGAATGGAGGCACGAGCTGGATTCAGGGGAGGAACATCGTTTCGCTGGCGAGGGTGCGATGCCCGCCGGGCCCGCGGGCCCGACGACCGCGCTCGGCGCCTTGGTCGAGTACTCGCGCGTCCACAATTACACGTACTCGGTCTATCACCATCACGACTTCGCGTTCGAAGGCTTCCCGATCGGCTACGTGCTCGGCCCGGACGTGCAGGCGTTGACCGGGCAGATCTCGCTCGAATGGGGACCGAACTGGGAGTTTCGGGTGCGCGGCGACTATCGACGGAAGGGCGAGGGGTCGCTCGGGGATCCCTGGTTGAAAGAGGATGGCGAGGTGGATGCTTCGGCGTTTCAGGGCGTCGTGGAGAAGGAAGTCCGCTTCGGTGGCGCCGTGGTGTATTCGCCCAGCCGATCGCTCGAGCTGAGCGCATCGGTGGGTGCGAGCGGCATCGAGAATCGGGATCACGCGGGGGCGCCGGAGGAATCGGAGACGCCGTTTTCGGTGAGGGCGAAGGTGAGCTGGTAGGGCGGGCGGTGGGGTGGCTTGGATCGAGTCGGGATGGTCGGGATCGAGGGCCGGGGGCCGAGGGGCAGCGGGATCGAGGGGCGGCGGGGCTGAGGGGCAGCGGGATCGAGGGCCGCGGATCATTGCGCGATACTTTTTGGTGCGCACGTGAAGAATTTTCTTGACGACTTTGTGGTGCCACGCAACTTGGTTTGCCATTCATACCGAGACATGTCGCGCTAGGCCGCCTGGCGTGGCGCTGTAGGCACGATCGCGATTCAGAGATTTTGACAAGACCCCCTGAGCCTCTGGCCTCCTTCTGGGAGTCCCGCCGCGCTCTCGCACCGCGCGTGCTATAAGAGATGTACCTCTCCCCCGAGAGTGCCTGATCGAGTCAGGCGTTTCGCAGGACCTGCCCCGTGAACAGGTGTCTCCATGCAAAGCTACTCGTTGACCCATGTCAGCGACACGATCCTCCTGCGCGAGCTGACGGCGCTCGTCGCCCAGGACCGTGTCACGACTGCTGCGCTCCTGGCCCATATTGCCGAGGTGGACGCACGCAAGGTCTATGTGCCGGCCGGTTACGCGTCCATGCACGCGTACTGTGTCGACGAGCTGCGGCTGTCGGAGGACGCTGCCTCCAAGCGCATCCAGGCGGCTCGAGCGGCTCGGCGGTTCCCCGCTCTGTTCGCCGCAGTCGCGGACGGACGGCTCCATCTCTCGGCCGTCTGCCTACTCGCGCCCCATCTAACTACGATGAACGCGGAAGAGCTGATCGAAACGGCAGCTCACATGCGGAAGTCCGAGGTCGAGGTGATGCTGGCCCGTCGGTACGGGCCGCCGCCAGGGATGCCGTCGAGCGTTCGCGTCCTCGCGCCCATTCCGGCTGGACTTCTCCAACATGCCCCGGGGCATGTTGAGGATTGAACCGCCCCGGGTTCTTCGGAGACTCGATTACGTGAGTGCCACGGCGGCCTCACGTCTCTGAAACGCCTCTTCGTACTCCGACGGCGGAATGTATCCCAAGGGCTCGAGGAGGCG
>JAEHDN010000291.1 GCA_016880395.1 Candidatus Eiseniibacteriota bacterium | reverse complement strand
GAACCTTGTTGATGTCTTCCACGACGAGATCAAACCGCTCCCTCCGGAACCGATGCCGATAGAGAGCCCCGAGGGCAAGGTGGGCATTGTACCACGACCCGGCGCGGTGGATCTCGATGCCTTCCACGCGATCCTCAGGCGTGGCGCCAGGATAGCGCTCCGCCAGCCAGACCGCCCGGTCCCCGTCCCGCACGGCGCGGCGCAGGATCTCGAACAGGTGGAGCTCCGCTCCCCCGGCCTCCGGATGGCTGGGGTCGCGCCAGTTGAACGCGATGAGGTTCAACCGGTCGGAGCGGCCGGCGGTTCCGGCGCCTCCTTGCGTCCGATCGCCCCGATCACGAAGTAGGTGTGGAACGCGAGGGGTGTGCGGGCCACCAGCCCGCGGATCGAGGCGAGGACCGGCGTGACGATCGGAACGGGGGGCGGATCGAGCGGGAGACGAGCGAGGCGCAGCTTGAGGAGGCCGAGCCTGAGCGACCGGTAGGCGAGGCCGGGCACCATCCACGCCCCGTAGCGGCGCACGACCCGGACGCCGGCACGCCGCATGAGCGCGGAGAGCTCCCCGATCGAGAACTCGGTCTCCCATCCGGCGAACCACCTCCCCGCCGCGATGAGCGCGTGCTTGAGCACGGTGTAGAGGTGGTACCGCTGCGGCACGTCGACGAGGAGGATGCCTTCCTTCCGGAGGGCGCGCACGTTCTCGACGAGGAGCGGCATCGGATCGCGGAAGTGCTCGAGGAGCCCCTGGTGGAACACCGCGTCGAACGCCCCGTCCCGGAAGGGCATCCGGAGCGCGTCCGCGCGTACGAGGAAGGTCTCCACGCCCGAGCGGGCGGCGACCTCGCGCGCGACCTCGAGCGAGGCCAGGGAATAGTCGAGCATCACCGATACGGCGCCCCGCTCCGCGAGGCCGACGCTGTCCCGCCCGGATCCGGCTCCCACTTCGAGCACCAGCTTCCCCGCCACGGGACCCTCCGCGAGCATCTGCTCCACGACGCGCCCCGCCGTCGGATAGACCTCGTCGATGGCTGCCCGTTCCCGCCAGAAGCGGGACCAGTGCGCTTCGGTCGACGCCCGCACGGCTATTCCCCGGTCGCGAGCCGCGCGGCGAGCACTTCCGGGAGCTGGGCGGCCCGGATCTTGGACTGCGCCCCCTCGATGTCGTAGGGGACGCGCACGTACTCGAGGGTGGTGGAGGACTCGTGATAGAGGACGAAGCAGGCGCGGGGATCGTGATCGCGCGGCTGCCCCACGCTGCCGACGTTGACGATGTAGCGCCGGTTGGGATCGAGGGCCCCCTCGGAGAGCGGGAGCGACTTCGTGCCGCCCGGATCGGCGAGGTAGATGGCCGGCTGGTGCGTGTGGCCGATGAAGCACATGGATTCGGTGAAGTAGTGGAACTGCGGCTCGGCGTCGAACCGATCGAGCAGGTATTCCCAGTCGCGCGGGCAGGCCGGCGACGCGTGGACGAGGAAGAAGGAGTCGTGGGTCGCCGTGAGGGGCAGTCGCTGCAGGTACTCGCGGTTGTCCCGGGTCAGCGTCTTCATCGTCCACTCGGCGGCGACCCGCGCGTAGATGTTGAACCGCGCCGCCTCGGGGCCGCCGCTCGCGGCCGCGTCGTGGTTGCCGAGCAGGACCGTCTCGCAGCGCGAACGCACCTGCGCGAGGCACTCGTTCGGGCTGGCTCCGTAGCCCACGATGTCCCCGAGGCAGATGATGCGGTCCGGCCGGCGGCGGTCGATCTCGGCCAGCACGGCTTCCAGGGCCTCGAGGTTTCCGTGGATGTCCGACAGGATGGCGGTGGTCATCCGACGGAGGGTCGCGCTTCGTGGGCGATCCGGTCAAGGATTCCGTTCACGAAGGAGCCCGAGGTCTCCATGCCGTACTTCTTCGCGATCTCGATCGCCTCGTCCAGCGCGACCCGCGCGGGAGTCTCGAAATGATAGAGGAGCTCCGCCGCGGCGACCCGGATCACGGACCGGTCCGTGGCGGCCATGCGGGTCAGCGTCCAGTTCCGAGCGATCCGCTCGACCGTCGCGTCGATCTCCGCGCGGTGATCGTCGAGCGTCCGCACGAGAGACGCCGCGAACTCCCGGACGTCCTCGGCCGGATCCGTGTCCTCGACGATCTCTCCGAGGCAGCGGTCCGCGGGCTCGCCGGTGACATCCGCCTGATAGACCGCGCGGAACGCGATCTCGCGCGCCTCACGCCTGCGATTCACCGTGTGCGCTCCCCTTCGGCGTCGAGGAGCCGCGCGAGCCGCGCCATCTCGATCGCGGCCAGGGCCGAATCGGCGCCTCGGTTTCCGTGCTTCCCGCCGGAGCGCTCCAGAGCCTGCTCGACGGTCTCCGTCGTGAGCACGCCGAACAGGATGGGAACCCCAGTCTCCTCCGCGGCCACCGCGATGCCCCGCGCCGCTTCTCCCGCCACGTAGTCGAAATGGGGCGTCTCGCCGCGGATCACGGCGCCGAGCCCGACGATCGCGTCGTACCCCCCGGAGAGCGCGAGCCGTCTCGCGGCAAAGGGGACCTCGAACGCGCCGGGCACGCGCACCACGGTCACGCGATCCGGGCTCGTCCCGTGCCGCGCCAACGCGTCGAGAGCTCCCTCGAGAAGCCGGTCGCAGACATGCTCGTTGAACCGCGCGGCGACGATCGCGATCGCGAGCCCCTGGCCGTCGAGGGATCCCTCGAGCAAGCGATGACCACCGTCGGCCGGAGCATCCGGGCGCGCCGCGGCGGCGGCCCGCGGCGGCGCGTATCCGGCGTCCTTCGACGCGGCGCTCACGCGCGGCTTCGCTTTCCGTTCCGTCGGGGCCCGGTCACGAGCTCGAGATGGGGGTGTCCCAGGAGGTGGCCGAGCCGCTCACGCTTCGTCCGGAGATAGCGGCGGTTCACTGCGTTCGGACGGACCTCGAGCGGCTCGCGCGCGGCGACTTCGATGCCGTACTCGCCGAGCGCGGCGATCTTTTGCGGATTGTTGGTCAGGAGCCGCACCCGCGTGAACCCGAGATCCTCGAGGATCTGCGCCGCGATGCCGTAGTCGCGCAGGTCGGGGGCGAATCCGAGCTTGAGATTCGCCTCCACCGTGTCGAGCCCGAGATCCTGAAGCTCGTACGCGCGGAGCTTGTTCGCGAGGCCGATTCCCCGCCCCTCCTGCCTCATGTAGAGGAACACGCCCGAGCCCTCAGCGTCGATCCGCTCCAAGGCCGAGGCCATCTGCTCCCCGCAGTCGCAGCGCATCGAGCCGAACACGTCACCGGTCAGGCACTGCGAGTGGACGCGCACGAGCGGCGGCGGGCCGGCCCGGCCGCGCGCCGGAGGACGGCCCTTCACGAGGGCTATGTGATGGTAGCCGTCGATCCGGCTCTCGTACACCGCCACCCGGAATGTTCCGAAGCGGGTGGGCAGGCGCGACGCGGCAACGCGCTCGACGAGCCGTTCATGCCGGTACCGGTATCGCACCAGGTCCCGGATGCTGATGAGCGGGTACCCGTACTTGCGCGCCAATCGCTTGAGCT
>JAEHDN010000290.1 GCA_016880395.1 Candidatus Eiseniibacteriota bacterium | reverse complement strand
ATGAGCGTCTGGTAGAACTCGGGCACTCCGGGATTGCCGTAGTCCCCAAAGCTCATCGAGATCACGGAGGCTCCCTCGTCCACGGCGTAGGCCATGGACCCGGCTACGGCGCTCGCGTAGATGAGCCCGAGGCTGTCGGGGTGCGACGCCTTGAGCGCCATGATGCGACACGACCACCCGGCGCCCGCGATACCGTCGTCATTGTTCGTGGCGGCGGCCGCGATCCCGGCGCAGAAGGTGCCGTGGAAGCCGACGTCGATGCCCGTCACCGTGTCGCGCGAGAACTCGGATCTCGGATCGTTGTCACCCCGGCCGAAGTCCCACCCATCGACGTCGTCCACGAACCCGTTCCCGTCATCGTCGATCCCGTTCCCTGGGATCTCTCCGGGGTTGTGCCAGATCTGGGTCGCGAGGTCGGGATGGCCCGTGTCCACTCCGGTGTCGATGATCGCGATCGTGACCGATGGGCTTCCCCGCTCGATGTCCCAGGCGAACGGAAGCCGGATGTCGGCGAAGCTGCCGTCGTCGACGTACCACTGGTAGATGAGCCAGAGATCGCTCGGGTACGTGGCGAGCACGTGGAAGCCGTAGTTCGGGCAGACGGCGATGAACCGGCCCGTCTCGCGAAGGGCGCGTGCCGCCTCGGGCGGGTCGAACGCCGGGCCCGCTCCGGTGAGGAGCCACATGCGCTCCTTTCGAACCGTGCCGCCGCGCGGCGTCCGGTCGAGGCGCTCCGCCTTCATCGGTCCGAGCCCTGCGAGCGCTGCAACGAGGCGCACGTCGCGAGCCCGCGGCGCACCGTCGGGGCCGGCCTCCAGCACGCCCTCGCCGGCGATCGCGACGAGCTGTCGCGGAGCGAAACGGAGCGACGTCGCGGTGCGGCGAGGAGCTGGTGACCTCGCGCCCGGAGGCGCGGGCATGGCCTGGGCTCGTGTGGCCGGGGTGGTGGAGATGAGGATGGCGAGGGTGACAGCGAACAACGGGAGATCGCGGGTGATACCGAGCGTGCATCCGTTCACGACGGGGCCTCCTCCGCTGGGGTCCGGGCGCAGTCTACGCCCGCCCCCCTCGGGGCGGCCAGCCTAACGCTCGACCGTGTACAGTAGATCTACGCGGTTCTGGCGCGAGGTCTCGGCCTCGATCGTGAAGATGCGATTCAGGACGTAGCGCACGCGCAGTGTCGAGGCCGCTTCGAACACGTCCATGCCGGCGCTCACGAAGATCCGCGAGGTGAGGTGCGTCCCGAGCATGACCGAGGTGTTCTCGAGCGAGGATCCCACCGCGATCTTCGCCTGCTCGATGCCAAGCTCCGAGGCGACGCTGTGGGCGATCAGGTTGGTGCCTGGGACACCGAGGGTGGACGCCATCGTGCTGGCCACCTGACCTTGGGACACGTTGCCCTTCTCGATCGGCTTCCCGAACAGGATGTAGGACAGGGCCTCGCTCTGCCCCATCGCGGGCTCGGAGAAGACCCGCACGTCGGGATGCATGACCGTGCCGCGCACGTCGAAGCCGGCCACCGTGCCGTCGTCCGCCTTGCGGGACGCGCGGGCCCGGACCGCTGGATCGGTGATCGGTCCGCCCGAGAAGATCAGGCTACCGTTCTCGACCTCGAGGTCCTGGCCGTAGATGTTGTACGTCCCGTTCTTGATGTCGAGCCGCCCCCGGCCGAGCACGGGCAGGCCGGGCGACTCGATCGCCAGGACGCTCCCTGTCGGCTTCACTTCGAGTCCGAAGCCGCGGATGAGCACCTCGTCGCCCAGGACCAGGCGGACGCTCGAGTGGATCTCCCAGGGCCCCGTCTCGAGGGTGTCGGCTCCCGTATAGACGACGTCATCCGACGGCTTGATCAGGGTCTTCTCATCCCGACGTCCCGCGTCGATGGTTCCCTTCGGGACGGTGACGCTCCCGGTCATGTCGATGCGCCGGCCCTTCACCTCGACGACGAGATCGGGCGATGCGATGAGCTGGATGTTCCTGGTGTTCATCGCCTGGACGCGATCACCCTTGACGGTGAGCTTCGCCACGGGCTGCGCGCCTCGGGTCACGGCCGCCGTTCCGTCGAGTGCGAGGCGCCCGGTCCCGGAAAGCAACGAGCCGTGGATCTCGAGGCGCCCGCCCGGGCTCCCGGTGGCCTCGACGTTGGCTTCCCGGAGCGTGAGGCCCAGGCGCGGCAGGTCGGCGCTTCCGTTCCGGAGATGGATGGGACCCTGCACGTACGGCGCGCGCATCGTGCCGCCGATCACGAGATCGGCGTCGAGCGAGCCGGCCGTCGAGCCGAGGTCGTTCGTGAAGCCCTGGAGCATCCCCAGATCGTGAAGGCGGATCGCGACGTTGCCGCCGATCGGGACCTCGTCGGCCGTGTACGCCGGCGAGGCGAGATTCGCGCGCACGGTTCCGTTTCCGACGAAGTCGGCCTGCATCGTGCCCTGGAGTCGACCGCCGTCCGCAGTCGCTCGAACCGCGGCATTCTCGAATCGGTTGGGCACCCACTGCCCCGTGGGCGTGAGGTAGAGGACCTCGCCCGGACCCGGGACGAGATTCACGTCGGCAAAGAGCCGCCCCTCGGATGTTCCGCGGGCCGAGGCGCGGCCCTGCATCGTGCCGGTGAGCTTGAGCCGCGGCGGCAAGAAGGGCTCGAAGAGCGTGAGCGCCACCTGGTCGAAGCGCGAGTCGAGGTTCCAGGCGCCGGACGGCGACCAGCCGGCGTTCACCGTGATGCGCGAGCTGCCGGACTGCCAGACGAAGTCCTGCAGATCGACGCGATCGCGCGTGGCGACGAGCTGGGCCGGGGCCGCGAGCGACCATCGGCCCGCACGCGGATGCACGGAGTCCAGGGTGCGGACGAGCCCCCTCCAGACGCCGCGGCCGTAGCCGCCGGTCAAGACCGCGACGGTGCTGTCCTCGCGACCCGCCACGGCGGCGCGGATCTGATGCTGATCCCGCGTGCCGGTCGCCGCGACCGACAGGTGACTCGCCACATGATCTCCCTCGCTCAACTCCGTGGCCGTCACGTCCAGGCGAACCGCGCCGCCTGGGGACAGATCGACGTCGCCGTTCGCGCGAAGGGCGCCGGCATGGAGATCTCCGACGAAGAGGCTGTCCCCCGTCACGTCGCCGAGATAATGCATCCGGCCGGCCGAGCCCTGGATGCTGCCGGTCCCGCGGAGCGCCCCGCTCGCCTGGGGCATCGCGGCGGCGAGCCGCGGCGCGTCAAGCTTCCAGCTCAGGCTCCAGCGCCGGCCGAAGCCCCCGTTCGCCTCGGCGCGATTCGGTCCCCACTGGACCGAGGCCTGCTCGAGCGAGTATTGCCCAGCGTTCGCCTTGATGGTCCCAACGCCCGAGATCGGCTGGTCTCGGAGCGTACCACCGAGCCGGCTCACGAGGATCGTCCCTGAGACGCCCGAGGACGACCGGGTGCCCTCGGTGCGCCCAGCGAAGGCCAGAGTCCCCGGGTATCCGGGCCACACGGTGCCCGGATTGATGCTCGTTCCGTCGAAGGCGAGCCTCCAGCGCGGACGCGGCTCCCAGGCGATCTCGCCCGAGCCGGTGATGCGGCCGCCGATGATATCCGCGATCACGGTCTGGATCGCGAGATGCCCTCGTCGTCCGCGCCCATTCAGCGTCCACGTGCCGGGGGGAAGATTCCGTCCGGCCAGGAGCGCCTGGAGGCGGATGCCGAAGTCGCGCGGCGTGCCCTGGAGCCGAGCCGTGCCTCGCTCGCTCGTGACCCAGGGCTCGCCCTGGAGCGGCCACCCGACGCGGGCCCACTGCGTCTCGAGATCGAACGCGGTGCGCGTCGTATCCATGACCACGGTCCCACGCGCGCCGAAGCGCGCGGGTGAGCCGGGCCTCGTCACCGCGAGATCCTCGATGTGCCAGACGCCGTCCTTGGCGCGCGCCACGCGGAAGTCGGCTCTCACGGGGCCGAGCGCGGGGGTCGTGCCGTGGAGCGACCCGTCGCTCGAGAAGGAGTCGAACGCGCCCTCGACGTGCACGCGTCCCGCCACCGTCGCCTCGGGCAAGCCAGGATCGACGTCGCGCATCGCGAGGCGCCGGAGCTCGAGGTTTCCGTCATACCCCATTCGTCGGAGCGGCCGGAACAGGCGCACGTCGACGTCCGCGTCGAGCGGACCGGAGAGGGTCTGCCGGACTCGAAGGGTGTCGAGCGTGCCGGTCACGGTGCCCCGCCCGGCGATCTCGGGGCGGCCCGGAGCACGGAACGCCCAGTTGCCCCGGAGCGCCACCGGGTAGGCGCCGCGCGGGAGCGCCACACCCGCGAAGTCGAGGTCGATCGTTTTCGAGCGCACCTGGAACCGGTTCACGCGAAGGCTGTCCCGCCGCATGCTCCGCGCGTCCACCGCGATGCGGTCGAGCACGAGCCCCGAGTCGTTCCCTGGCGTCGTCACCGTCACATTTTGGAAGAGCCCGTTGTGCACGATGATGCTCACCGGGAGGTTGAGATCGGGAAGCGGCCCGTAGAGCGAGTCGCGCTCCGCCTGCGTGTCCCCCGACGACCCCACGAGGACGCGAACGCCATCGGCGTGGATATACGTGACGTCGAGCCTGCGGCGCAGGAGATCGCCCATCCGCCAGTTGAACACGACGTGCTCCGCCGTGATCTCGAGGCGTTCGGACCGGTAGGTCAGGTGATGGATCTCGAGCGGTCCGCGGAGGGGTCCGCGCATGTCCTCGACGTCAAGGTTGCCCGGCAGGAACCCGCCCAGGCGCTCGAAGCCCCACTTCGCTCCGTCCTGGGTGTATCCGAGCCACCACACGCCGACCGCGATCGCCGAGACGAGCACGGCTCCGATCGAGGCAGCCCGGAGGAGATGTTTCCGGCGCGGCATCACAGCTCAGGTCCCATGGTGACATGCACCGAGAAGGGAGTGCCTGCGCGATCGAGCCCCCACGCAAAATCGAGCCGCACGAGCCCGGCCGGTGAGATCCAGCGAAGTCCCATGCCCGCGCCGCGCTTCAGGGGATCACCGAAGTTGTTGAGCGCGTTCCCCATGTCGAAGAAGACCGCGGCCCCCCACCGGGGGAGGAAGCGATGGTCCGCCTCCAGGCTCCCCGTGAGCAGGTAGGGCCCGCCGATCACGTGGTCCAGCTCGTCGCGAGGACCCTGGCTGTTGTAGCCGTAGCCGCGCACGCTCGTCGCGCCGCCCGCGAAGAAGCGGAAGGACGCCGGCAGCTCGCGGAAGTCGGAGGTCTGCGTCGCGCCGACCTCGATCCTCGCAATCCCGCGGTTCTTCCCGGGGAACCCGTGGATCAGCTTCCCGTCGACGCGGGCCTGGAGGAAGGACACGTCCGAGGCCGCTCCTTCGTGCGCGCCCCGCACGTTGAGGGAGACCCGGTCGCCGTTCCTCGTGATGAGCTGATCGTCGGCTCGTGTCCGGCTCCAGGTGCCCTCGGGGACCAGGGTCCGCACGGTCCCGTGGTCCACCCCTACCGTGAATCGCTCCCGCCGGTAATTGAGCGCCGGAACGACGCGCCACTGACCGAGGAGGCGGCTCAGGCTCCCGCCGCCGTACTCGATCTTGCTCGTGCTCGTATGCGTGGTCACGTCGAGGTAGCCGGTGGATAGCGTCGCCACGTCCGTGCGCGGATTCGGCCACGGAATGAAGTACTGGACCTCCGCCCGCTTGTCGCGCTGGCCGTACTGGCCACTGATCTGCGCGCGATGCCCCTGGCTGTTCGTGCGCCGGAGCTCGACCAGGCCGCGCACCCGCGCGCCGTCGTCCGTGCCGTAGCCGACGCCGCCCGTGAAGCGGATCTTCTTGGCGGGCGCGAGGCTCACCTCGACCGGCACCTGCCGGTGACCCATGGTCTCCTCGGCCGGCTCGACATCGACGCGCGTGAAGTAGCCCGTGTTGCTGAGGTTGGTCTGGAGGTCCTGCAGCTTCCGGAAGTTGAACACGTCGCCCGACTTGAACGTGGGAAAGCGTGCCAGGAGATTCCGCTCGATCACGGCGTGGTCGAAGGTCACGGGTCCGAAGTAGTGCCGCGGCCCGGTGTCGTACCGCACCATCACCGACGCGGCGTAGCGCGCGAGGTCGACCTCGATCCGGCTCTCGTCGAAGGCCGCGTCGAGATAGCCCCCCTCGGCCGCGTACGTCTCGAGGGAGGCCTTGCCGCTCTCGTACGCCTGGTGCAGTAGGACGTCACCCTTGTGGATCGGGAACTCGCGCACCAGCCGCTGATACTTCGGATCGGCCGCCCCCTCACCGCGCACCTCGACAAGCACCGAATCCACGAGGAGCGGAGGGCCGGGCTCGATCTGGTATCGCGCGACCCACTGCTTGCCGGTCGTCAGCTCCGAGTGGATGAAGGGGCGGTAGTACCCGAACGGCTGGAGCGCGCGTCCGATCTCATCGTCAGCGCGCGTGTGAAGGTGTCGAAGCTCGACCTCGCTCGCATTCTTGCGGTCCTTCTTGTGCGCGATGCTGAGCGAGGCCAGGACGTTCCGGCGGAGCGCACCCTGAATCC
This sequence comes from Candidatus Eiseniibacteriota bacterium, assembly GCA_016880395.1. Lineage (GTDB taxonomy): Bacteria > Eisenbacteria > RBG-16-71-46 > SZUA-252 > SZUA-252 > WS-9. The sequence goes on along the minus strand of JAEHDN010000290.1, from coordinate 4,126 downwards.
CGAGCACCTCGACCTTCACCTGGATCGTTCGGTTCTTCGGCGATACCGGCGGCGGTGCGGGCGCGGGGGTCGCCGCGGCTGCGGGAGTCTTCGCTTCCGAGCTGTCTGCGGCCGCGGCCGCGATGGCGCGATGGACGAGCAGCGGGGAGACCAGGAGACAGGGAAGCGCGAGCGCGCACGCGAGCCGATTCGCTCTCCTCGAGACCTGTCCCATTCGATCCATCGTGCCCTTTCGCTGCCGGCGAGCCGGGGCGCGAGCCGATGGTCCGAGTGGCTGGCCCGCGCCATGCTGGTTCCACTCCAACAAGCACCGAGTATGCCTGCGAGCACCGAGCACGACGCCGCCCGCAATCCCTTCGTGGCGCCCCGTCTAGCGGGGCGAAGGGAGCGGGCGGCGTGTAAACCCGTGGACTGGAGCGGCGGTTTTTACAGAGCCTCCGGGCCGGGCCGAGCCCCGTGTCGGCGCCTATTTCGGCATGGTGGTCGGCACCCTCGAGTCGCCGGTCTTCTCGAGATCCTCGAGGGCCTCGGCGATGGACATGGGATCGGTCACCTTGGCCTCGAGGCTCTTGAGCGCAAGCATGTGAGCGGTCTTGAGCGCGTCGTCCGCGGGCACCGCGACATCGGGCTTAACGCCGGTGCCCTCCCAGTTCGTGCCGCTCACCGGATTGATGGACTTCGCGTAGGGCAGCGACATCTCGAAGTGCTCGGCGAGGCGCTCGAACCGGACGGGGTGCGCGCCTCCGCCCGTGGTCTCCCCCACGATCGTCGCGCGCTTCAGATTCTGCAGGTTGTAGCAGAATTCCTCCGCTGCCGAGAACGTGCGCTTGCTCGTGAGCAGGTAGACGCCACGCTCCGTGTAGCGCGGTCCCGGAACCCAGGGCAGCGTCCAGAGCTGCTGCGTGAAGTTCTCCGGTCGTGAGTAGACGTCGTTGAGGTGCACCGGATCTCCAGGCTTCATGAAGTACGTGCAGAGGAGCTGCACCATCTCGCCGCTCCCGCCACCGTTCTGGCGGAGGTCGATGATCAGCGCGTCCGTGTGCGCCAGGAGCTGCATGGCGGACGCGGCGGCCTTGCACGCCTCGTCGCTATAGGCGAAGCCGCGGAGCCGGATGTAGCCCACGTTCCCCCGCAGACGCTCGACCTGCTCGAAGCCGTAGTTCCGGATCCGGAAGAAGTCATCCTCGCGAGCCTGCTCCGCGGGCGTCAGGCTGTCCGAGGAGATCGGCACGGGCTCGTGGCTGTACCGGACGGCGAGGTGGCGGTCGCGGGTCACCGTCCGGAGCTGCGCGGTGAGCGAATCGCCGAACGCCGACGCGCTCGTGATCCGGTCGTACCCGCCGCGCTTCCGGCGCGCCGCGATCGCGTCGCGCATGCGCTTCGCGAGCGCGGGATCCACGTATCGAGCGTCGAGCTTGGCGAGAACGCCGTCCAGCACGGCGGCCCGCGTCGCCGCGTCGATCGTCATGTCGGGCTGATCGGGCCGGATCGGCGTCTGCGCCTGCGCGATGGACGCGCCCATCGTCAGGACGAAGACGGCCGCGGGTAGCCATCGGGCACGGCCGAACCGGGACTTCATCTCGAACCACCTTGGGACGGGTGGTGTGAAGAGGCGAGCCCTCGGACGAGCAGGCGCGCGAGGGCGGAGGCCTGCTCCGCCACGTGCTTGCGCTGGCCCAGCTCCTGGGCGCTCAGGCTGTACGGAAGCAGCGCGTTCGTGGCGAGCACGAGCGTGTGCGCTGCTGCGACGGAATCCTCGACCGCGAAGTCGCCATGGGCCCGGCCCTCCTCGAGCACGATCGCGAGGACCGATGCCTCCGCGGCGAAGTAGCGCTCGCGGCGGAGGAGGACGGCGGGGCGCAGCGCGGAGAGGAGCTCGTCCATGCTCTTCGAGTCGTGATGGCGGTTGTCGAACCGGAAGAGCACGCGGGTGAGGAGCATGGATTCGAGGCGGGAGGCCACGGAGCCGGGCCCCTCGGCGATCTCCGCCAGCTTCGCGAGAAGCCTGTCGACCATGCGGTCGATGGTGGAAAGGACGACCTCTTCCTTGCTTGGGAAGTGAAGGTAGATCGTCCCCTTCCCGATCCCGACCTCGGCCGCGATGTCCTCCACGGTCATCTTGTGATAGCCGTAGCGGCCCAGCAACTCATTGGCGGCGTCGAGGATCGCGTCCTTCAAGACCTGCCGGCTGGCGACGTGCATCGAGACTTCCCTCCGGGCCGCATGACTGATGACCAGAATCGTGTTTCAGTCATGAGACGAACGGAGGGGCCGGGAGGTTTCAGGATTTTGAACGTGGAGCGCGCGGGGCGCTGGGCGAGCGGGGTTAGGGCAGAACGGATTCGTACCGGACGGCGGCGAACAGCTCCTCCGTTCCCGCGGCGGGAGGCGGAGCCTCCGCCGGCCAGACGAGGGTCATCTCGGAACGGCGTGGCGCGAAGGGGGCCTCGTCCGCCAAGGGCCACAGCTCGGGCGTGATCCGGATCCGGACGGGGGCCTGCGGCCGGGTGATCGTGCGTGCGATCAGGCGCCTCGCCCGGTCTTTCTGGCCGAGGGTCACGGCGATCGACGCTCCGCGATAGATGAGGACCGGCGCGAGCTGCAGCGACGCCTCGGCCCGGTCGACCAGCTCTCCCGCACGCGCGCGATCACCGGCACGGAGGGAGATGATGGCAAGCATGAGATCGATATTGCCGCTTTGCGGATCCGAGGAGCGAAGTCGCTCGACGATCGCACGGGCTTCCTCATCGCGGCCAAGGCCCATGTGAGCCAGGGCCGCCAAGGCAGCGGCGCCGTTGGCGTAGAACGGGTTGGTCGCGATGCGAGCCAGCTCCCCGCACACCCTCAGGCCCTCCTCGAAGCGGCTGGACACATCGAGGACCTGAGCCAGCCAGATCATGGCGAAAGGCTCCTGGGGATCGATCTGGAGGATCTTCCGATACAGGCGCTCGGCTCCGGCGATGTCCCCTCTCTCGAACAGGTAGACGGCCAGGTTGGACATGGCAGGCGTGAACCTGGGGTCTGCGTCCAGGGCCCGCCGCAGAGCCGCAGTCGCGCCTTCCGTATCGCGCATGCCCCGCAGGACCAGCGATTCCGCCTTGTGGGCCTCGGGCAGTTTGGGATCGATGGCGATTGCCCGGCGAGCCGCCTGGAGGCCCTGCCGCAGCATGGCGCCCCCGGAGTCGTCGCCTCCCCATTGCCGGAGCTGGCCGTAGACGTCCGCGATCCCCGCCCACGCGAGCGCGTACTCGGGCTCGACCTGGATGGCCTGCTGGAAGAGATCGAGCGCAGCCTGGAGGGACTCCAGGGTGTAGCGGCCGTACTGCTCGCGCCCTTTCAGGTAGAGATCGTACGCGTGCGCGCTGGAGGGCCGCTCGCGCCGGATCTCCAGCGTCTCCGAGGGTGTCAGCGCCACGCGGAGGGCCCCCGCGATGGAGGACGCGATCTCCTCCTGCACGGCGAAGACGTCCTCGAGTCTGCGATCGAAGCGCTCCGCCCAGAGGTGGAACCCGTCCGCCGCATTGATGAGCTGCGCCGTGATGCGGACACGGTCGCCCGCCTTCCGCACGCTTCATTCCATCGCCGCGGTCACCCCCAGCTCGGCCGCGACCTTCGGGATGTCGACCACCGTCCCGCGGAACCGCGCGACCGCGTTCCTCGAGGCTACGCGCATTCCCTTGATCTTGGAGAGATCGGTGAGGATGTCCTCGGTGATCCCGGCGCAGAAGTATTCGCTCTCGGGATCGCTCGAGAGGTTCTCGAAGTAGAGGACCGCGAGCGAGGGGCTCGTGGCAGCTCCGGCGACGGACTTACCCGCTGCGGTCGATTCGGCCGCGATGGCTTCGAGCTCGCGGCGGAGATCTCCGATCCGCTCCGGCCGGTCGTCGGCGGACTTTCGGAGGCACCGCCGGATCAGCTCGCGCAGCCGGGCCGGGGCGCCCGCGGGAAGGCTGTTCCAGTCGGGCTCGCGCTCGAGAACCCGGACGACGACGTCCGTGACGGTCTGCCCCACGAATGGCCGCGCGCCGGCCAGGCACTCGAAGAGGACGCACCCGAACGACCAGATGTCGCTCCTTCGATCGACGGGCAGCCCGCGCGCCTGTTCCGGGCTCATGTAGGCAGCGGT
>JAEHDN010000042.1 GCA_016880395.1 Candidatus Eiseniibacteriota bacterium | reverse complement strand
CTCACGGAACGTGACCGAGGACGCGTACCGGATCCGCGTACGGAACCATGGCGCCCGCGCTGCCGCGGTGACCGTGGAAGAGACGCTCTACGGCAACTGGGAGATCACACAGAAGTCGGCCGAGTTCCGCCGCCCCGACGCCGACACGGCCGAGTTCGACCTCAACGTGCCTCCGGGCCGCGAGTCCGAGGTCACGTACACCGTCCGCTACACGTTCTGAGGGAGAGGTCGTGAGGGTCGTTCTCCTCGGCGCGCTGGTCCTTGGGATGCTCTCGCTTCCGGCGCTCGGGGCCCCGAGCGAGGAGACTCCGCGCACGGCCTACTGGATCTTCCTTCGAGACCGGTCGTCCGACGGCGCGGTCGACGCGAGCGTTCTCACGGCGCGAGCCCTCGCCCGCCGCGCCAGGGTGTCGCGGGCCCGCGGCGAATCGGCCGCCCCTCCCGCCCTTCTCGACGATCGGGATCGCGAGCCCGACACGGCCTACGTCCGCGCGGTCGCGGCGACCGGCGCGGAGATCCGCACGCGATCGCGATGGCTCAACGCGGTGAGCGTCGATGCCGATCCCGCAGCGCTCGCGGCGATCCGGGCGCTCCCGTTCGTATCGGGTATCGACCGGGTCGCGCCGCTCGCCCCACCGGGCGCGCTCGACGGAGGCGCGCCCGAGCCCGCGACCGGCCAGCCCGCCGCGACCGGTGCGACGGCCGCCGCTGACGCAGCCCAGCAGGCCGACGCCTTCGAGTACGGCCCCTCCTACCGGCAGCTCGAGATGCTCGGAATTCCCGAGGCGCACGCGATGGGATACCACGGAGAAGGCGTTCTCATCTGCGTGCTCGATTCCGGCTTCGAGCGCTCGCACGAGGCGCTCGATCGCCTCGTCGTGCGCGACGAGCGGGACTTCGTCTTCGACGATCGGGACACCGGCTACGATCCCGCGCAGGACCTGATCTCCCAGGCGGACCACGGCACGGCGGTGCTCTCGGTGCTCGCGGGCTACGCGCCGGGATCGCTCATCGGACCTGCGTACGAGTCCGAGTTCCTCCTCGGCAAGACGGAGCGGATCGGTTACGAGGTTCGCATCGAGGAGGATCACTGGTGCGAGGCGGTCGAGTGGGCCGAGGCCGAGGGGGCGGACATCGTCTCGAGCTCGCTCTCGTACCCCCTCTGGTACCGCCCTCAGGAGCGCGACGGGCGCACCGCGGAGAACTCGCGCGTCGCGAACATCGCGCTCGAGCGAGGCCTCCTCGTCGTGAACTCGACCGGGAACTACGGACCCAGGGCGCTCAGCCTGAGCCCGCCCTCCGACGCTCCGGGCGTGCTCGCGGTGGGATCGGTGGACGCGAACGGCCGGCTCAGCCGCTTCAGCTCGATCGGTCCAACCTGGGACGGGCGCAACAAGCCGGATCTGGTCGCCATGGGCACGGCGGCGTGGCAGGCGAAGGCGCGCACCCGCCACCGCTACACGGTCGCGAACGGGACCTCGTTCTCGACGCCCCTCATCGCGGGCTGCGCCGCGCTCGTCCTGAGCGCGCATCCGGACTGGTCGCCGGAGGCGGTTTGGGATGCGCTCGCCCTGAGCGCCGATCGCGCGGCGCGCCCCGATCCCTACTACGGCTGGGGAGTGCCGAACGTGCGTGACGCCATCCTCTATCCTCTGATCGAGGGACGGATCACAGACGTGGCCACGCCGGGAGAGGCGGTGGTCGGCAAGGCCGCCACGGTGTCGTGGGAGCCTGCGCCGGGATCGAGCGACACGCTGGCGGCGGGGGTCGCGCCGAGCGACTCCCCGCGGCGTGGATCGGTGCGCGCCGACTCGACCGGTGCCTACGTCATCCCGAACCTTCCGACGGGAGCCTACCGGCTCACGATCACGGCCCCCGGCTACTTCGAAGCCCACTCCGAGCCGCTCGAGGTTCCGCCCGGTCTCGGCGACGTCGACTTCGCGCTGCGCTATCGAGGAGAATGAGATGCCCGAGTATCCCTATTCCACCCACCTGAACATCCTCCACGCCCCGCTCGAGACGGTCGACGTGGGCCGCCTTGCCGACGCCTGCGCCGAGCGCTGGTGGAACCAGACCCTCTGCCAGGTAAATGACTCGGTCGTGCGCCTCGGGGTCGTCGAGGGGGAATATCACTGGCACAAGCACGACCGGGACGACGAGTTCTTCTACGTGGTCGAGGGGACGCTCCTGATCGATCTCGAGGGGAGCACCGTGACGCTCCAGCCGAGGCAGGGCTTCGTGGTGCCGAAGGGGGTCGTGCACCGCACGCGCGCACCCGAGCGAACGGTGATCCTGATGCTGGAGAACGCGGGGATTGTTCCGACCGGGGACTGAGCGGCGGCGCGCGGCAACGAGTGGTCGGCGCGCCCGAGAGACACGCGCGCTAGCGCATCCTCAACCCGCGGAGACCCGGAGTCGAGCCCTCCCAGTGTATGCGCCCCTCCTTGCGGAACGCGTAATCCGGATTCCGCTGGAGGAAGTCGACGGCTGCGTCTCGCAGCATCATGCCCGTCCGCTCCGGCTTTCCGGCCTTCGCGAAGATGGTGTAGCCGTCGCCGCCCCCGATCAGGAAGTCGATGGTGGCGACCCGGTAGGAGCGATCCGACTCGAGCACGCGCCCGCCGACCTTTATGTCGGTGGCGTGATCGCCGCGGATCGTGAAGGACACCCCCGACACCTGCGGAAAGCCTCCCTTGCCCAGGCGTCTCGCCCCGAAGTCGAGGAGCTCCCGTAGCTGCCATCCCGGCATGGTCACGACCGCCACCTCGTTGTCGAAGGGCACGACCGTGTAGATGTCTCCCGCGGTAACCTTGCCCTGTGGCAGGGGAGCCCGAATGCCGCCGGAGTTCACGATGCCGACATCCGCGTGGCCAACCTCGCGAGCCACGTCGGCGACGAAGTTCCCGAGCGGCGTCTCGCCGTCGCGAAGCCCGGCCGACGATACGGACGAATCCGCGTGATAGACGGCCTCGTCCATCAGGACCGACATCGAATCGGCGAGTGGCTTGAGGAAGGCGGAGACCGTGGGGTCCTCGCCCTGCGACGGCTGCACGCTGAGGAGCGATCCCGCGTAGCGCACGGGCCTCCGGCCTTCGAGATAGAGCGCGATCCGCCCCAGATATTCACCGCGCGATCCGGCCTGGACGATGACCGTGCCGTCGTATCCGTTTGGCGTCGCGTTGTGAACCAGGATCGGCTTCCTCAAGGGGGTGTGGCTGTGCCCGCCGACGATGAGGTCGATCCCCGAGACGCGCTCCGCCAGCTTTCGATCGTCGTTCACGCCGAGGTGGGTCACCGCGATCACGAGATCCGCCTGGCGTCTGAGCTCGGGAACGAGCCCCCTGGCCACGGCGACCGGGTCCCCGACGGCGACGCCAGCGTTGGGCCGCACCGCCACGATCGTCGTCACCTCCGGGGTGGTGAGCCCGAAGATGGCCACCCGTAGACCGGAATCGAGGAGGCGGATGACGTAGCGCTGAGCCAAATACCGGAGCGGAACCTGGGTCGGGACCTTCGCGCGTCCGACCCACTGTGCTCCCTTCCGGTCCTCGAGCGAGACCGTGTCGCCCTTCGCCCAGACGCTCTCCGCCGCTCCGAAGAGATTCGCGGAGAGGACGGGAAAGCGCGCGGCCGCATCAGCCCGGCGCCAGGCGGCCGGGCCGTCGTCGAGGTCGTGGTTGCCGACGACCCCGGCGTCGTACCCCATGCGGGTCATGAGCGTGTAGTCCGGAAGGCCACGGTAGAACGTGAAGTAAGGGGTTCCCTGGAAGACGTCGCCGCCATCGAGCAGGAGCGTGCGGGATGGATCCCTGTCCCTGACCCGGGCGAGGAGCGATGCCCTGGCCGCGGCTCCCCCGATGGAGTGCCCCTGCTTCCGCGAGAACGGCATGAGCTGGGCGTGCGTGTCGTTGGTGTGGAACACGACGAGGGAATCGAGAGGGCTTGATTCGGCTCGCGCGGTGGGCGTACGCTTTTCCGCGTACGAACACGGAGGCCCGAGGCAGACCCCAGTCAGAACGAGGATCAGCAGAGGCAGACGGCGGATGTCGAAAGTTCTTGACACAAGTCCTAGAATGGTATACCTTTACCGATCTGAGTCAGGTCCCCGTTTTCGGAGATCCCCGGTAGCAACGAGCGGAATGCAGTGACCTCGTACCTCACCTCTCCCCACTTCCGTAGCCTTCTCGCGGTTCCCTCGATTGCTCCAGAGTTGCCTCCGGCGAATCTCGCCCGCCGGGGGATTGTACGCGTTCCGGTGAGTGGGTAACGGAGGGTTTCTGATGCCCGAGGTCGACAAGGTCCTGAAGTGCCGCGATTGCGGCGAGGAGTTCACGTTCACCGCCGGCGAGCAGGCGTTCTACAAAGAGCGCGGCTTCCAGCACGAACCCACGCGATGCCGCAGGTGTAGAGACGAAAAGAAGCGCGTCGGCGGACCCGGCGGCGGAGGTATGATGGCTTCAGCGGGTCCGTCGGGCCCCGCGCGTGAGTTTCACGACGCTGTCTGCACCTCGTGCGGTACGCCCACGCAGGTGCCGTTCCGCCCGACTCCGGGCAAACCGGTCTACTGTCGCGACTGCTTCCAGTCGGTACGGTCTCCCAAGGGAGTGAGTATGTAACGCACCGGAAGGCGTCGCGACGGTCTCCCCGACCATTTTGGACCGAAAGGAGGACACCCGCATTTGAAGCACCGCGGATCGGTCAAGTGGTTCAGTGAAGCCAAGGGATATGGATTCATCCGTGAGGATTCAGGAGAGGAGTTCTTCGTACACCACTCCGCGAT
>JAEHDN010000041.1 GCA_016880395.1 Candidatus Eiseniibacteriota bacterium | reverse complement strand
CGCCGGGCATGGACGGCGTGGTCATCGACACCAAGGTGTTCAGCCGGCGCGAGAAGGACGAGTCGACCAAGAAGCAGGAGAAGAGGAAGATCGACCGGCTCCGCCGTCAGGCCAAGAAGGAGAAGGATCGGATCCTCGAGACCCGGGCCGCCGAGGTCGGCAAGACCCTGCTCGGGGAGTACGTCAACCGCTGGGTCGAGGGGGACGGCGACAAGGCGGTCGCCCGCTCCGGCAAGCGGATCGACGAGGAATTCCTCTCGAAGGCCGATCTGGACACGATCCCGTACCGCACGCCCGTCACGCGCGACGATGCCGTGAACGACCGCTTCTGGAGCATCCTGGAAGGGGCCGCGCGGGCGAACGACCGTGTCGAGAAGAATCTGGAGAAGGAGATCGAGAAGGTCACGCGCGGGGACGAGCTGCCGCCCGGCGTGGTCAAGCTCGTGAAGGTCTACGTCGCCAAGAAGCGGAAGCTCTCCGTGGGCGACAAGATGGCCGGACGCCACGGCAACAAGGGCGTCGTCGCGAAGATCCTGCCCGAGGAGGACATGCCGTACCTCCCGGACGGGACGCCGGTGGACATGGTGCTGAACCCGCTCGGCGTGCCGTCGCGAATGAACATCGGCCAGATCCTGGAAACCCACCTCGGATGGGCGGCGCACGAGATCGGCACCACGGTCGCGACCCCGGTGTTCGCGGGCGCGACGGTGGACGAGATCAAGGCCTGCCTCCGGGACGCGAACCTTCCCGAGGACGGCAAGACGGTCCTCTACGACGGGCGGACGGGCGAATCGTTCGATCAGCGCGTGACGGTGGGCTTCATCTACATGATGAAGCTCTCGCACCTGGTCGACGACAAGATCCACGCCCGCTCGATCGGACCGTACTCGCTCGTCACCCAGCAGCCGCTGGGCGGAAAGGCGCAGTTCGGCGGCCAGCGGTTCGGCGAGATGGAGGTGTGGGCGCTCGAGGCGTATGGCGCGGCCTACACGCTCCAGGAGCTTCTCACGGTGAAATCGGATGACGTCACGGGTCGGTCGCGCATCTACGAGGCGATCGTGAAGGGCGAGAACCCGCCTTCTCCCAGCACGCCCGAGTCGTTCAACGTGCTGGTCAAGGAGCTCCAGAGCCTCTGCATGGACGTCCAGCTTCGAGACGAGCCCTAAGCCGAGGAGGCATTGACGATGCAGGAACTGTTCGGAATCAAGTCCCCTCTCGCCACCGAGCGCCAGCGCTTCTCGCTGACGCGTCCGGACGAGCGGGACCTCCGCACGCGCCGGCTCTCGTTCAACTCGATCCGCATCATGCTCGCGTCACCGGAGACGATCCGGAGCTGGTCGCACGGCGAGGTCACGAAGCCGGAGACGATCAACTACCGGTCGTTCAAGCCGGAGCGGGACGGGTTGTTCTGCGAGAAGATCTTCGGTCCGGTCAAGGACTGGGAGTGCAACTGCGGCAAGTACAAGCGCATCCGCTATCGCGGGGTGATCTGCGATCGATGCGGCGTGGAGGTGACCCAGGCGAAGGTCCGCCGGGAGCGCCTCGGCCACATCAACCTCGCGGTGCCGGTGTCACATATCTGGTACTTCAAGGCGGTGCCGAGCCGCATCGGGCACCTCCTCGACATGTCGATCCGTGATCTCGAGCGGGTCCTCTACTACGAGTCGTACGTCGTCATCGATCCCGGGACGAGCGGGCTGAAGAAGAAGCAGCTCATCTCCGAGGACGAGTACTACGAGCTGACGCAGGACGAGACGGTCACGCTCACGGCGAAGATGGGCGCCGAGGCGATCCGGGACCTGCTCCAGGAGATCGATCTCGACGAGCTGTCGGCCGAGCTCCGCGCGATCGCGAAGATCGAGAACTCGGTGCAGCGGAAGAAGGAGACGCTCAAGCGGCTCCGGATCGTGGAGGCCTTCCGGCAGAGCGGGAACCGCCCCGAGTGGATGATCCTCGGCGTGATCCCGGTGCTGCCTCCGGACCTCCGCCCGCTCGTTCCGCTCGAGGGCGGCCGGTTCGCGACGTCCGATCTCAACGATCTCTACCGTCGCGTCATCAACCGCAACAACCGCCTGAAGCGCCTTCTCGACCTCGGGGCTCCCGAGATCATCGTCAACAACGAGAAGCGCATGCTCCAGGAGGCCGTCGACGCCCTG
>JAEHDN010000289.1 GCA_016880395.1 Candidatus Eiseniibacteriota bacterium | reverse complement strand
GGTCCAGATCGTCACGCCGCGAGCGACCGACGAAAAATCCCGGCAGTTGCTGAAGGAGCTTGGCGCCTCGGTTTCCGGCGAGGACTTGCGCCGTGGCATCCTCATCTAGCTCCCGCCGCGGGCGAAGGGTCGGCAGCGTCCCGCACGGCGACAGGTCGTTCTACATGATCAGCGTGGTGGCCAGGCGGTTCGAGGTCCATCCTCAGACCCTCCGGCTGTACGAGCGCGAGGGTCTGGTCAAGCCGTCACGCACGCAGGGGAACACACGGCTGTACTCGGAGGAGGACGTCGAGCGGCTGGCGTTCATCCTGAGCCTGACGCGCGATCTGGGAGTCAATCTGGCCGGCGTCGAGATCATCATGAATCTGCGACGCAAGATTGAAACTATGCAACAGGAGATGGAGCGCTTCATCGGCCAGGTGCGCGAGGAGCTCGGCAAGAGGCGGCGGGAGGAGGGGATCGATTCCTCTCACGCCCTCGTCAAGGTCACGGGCCCCGGGCGTAACCTTAAAGTCGAAAAGAGGTGACGGGTGGAAGAGGAACGGACTTCCAGCAAGCGGACCGCCGCCTCCTCCGAAACGCTGAAGAAATACCTGCAAGAGATCTCCAAGCTGCCCCGCATCACGCCGGATGAAGAGAAGGTCCTCGGCGACCGTATTCAGAGGGGCGACCGGGAGGCGCTGCGCAAGCTGGTGGAGGCGAACCTCCGCTTCGTGGTCAGCTTCGCCAAGAAGTACCGCAACTGCGGTCTCTCGTTCCTGGATCTGATCAACGAAGGCAACATCGGCCTGATCGAGGCCGCCAAGCGCTTCAATCCGAAGAAAAACGTCAAGTTCATCACCTATGCGGTGTGGTGGGTGCGCCAGGCGATCATTCACGCGCTGTCGGACCAGAGCGGCGCCTTCCGTCTGCCGCAGAAGCAGGCGAACCTCCTCTACCGCATCGGCAAGACGATCTCCCAGCTCACGCTGGATCTGGAGCGCAATCCGACCCCGGAGGAGATCGCGGGAAAGCTCGAGATTCCCGTCGAGGAGGTCACCAATCTGCTGCAGGTGGCGGACGAGAATGTCTCCCTGTCCACGGTGATCGACGAGGAGCACGAGTTCCACCTGTCGGACAAGCTGGAGCAGGACGTCATCCCTCCGGCCGACATGGCCCTGCTGCGCTCGTCCCTCAAGGATCACCTGTACGCCTGTCTGGGCGAGCTCGATCCGAAGGAGCAGAAGGTGCTGCGCCTGCGGTTCGGCCTGGATGAGGGAGAGCCGAAGACGCTCAAGGAAATCGGCGAGATGATGGGGCTGTCACGCGAGCGCATCCGCCAGATCGAGGCGCAGGCGCTGGAAAAACTCAACCGCTCGCAGAAATGCCAGCAGCTCCAGGGGTACCTGAACTGAGGCTGAGCTCGGGAGCGCAAGGACCCATGGGCACGATCGACGCCGCCCCGTGCGCGCGCTGCGGAGGGACGGGCTTCGTCATCCTCGAGGGGCAGGGAGCACGGCAGGCGCGGCCCTGCGACTGCCGGCGCGCGGCACCCGGCCGGCCCGCCGGGGCGCCCGAGTTCCTCAAGGCGGCCCGCATCCCGCGGCGGTATCACGATTGCGAGTTCGAGAACTACGACGTGTATCCGGGCCCG
>JAEHDN010000288.1 GCA_016880395.1 Candidatus Eiseniibacteriota bacterium | reverse complement strand
GGCAGCAAGCTGCAGCGATGAATCTCCGTTGAGCCCTTCTGCAGGAGGCGTCCCCGATACCATCACGACCGGCAACGTCATCCGCGCAGAACGCAGCATTTTGACCAATTCAACGCCCGACACCCTGGGCATGTTGTTGTCGGTGATCAGAAGATCGTAATTGCTCGCTTGAAGCGTCCCGCCCGAGCGTGAACGACGACTCAGCGACGCTCAGGCGCCATGGCCTCCCGGAGCGTCGATCCGGTACTCCTTGAGCTTCGTCCGGAGGGTCTGGCGCGAGATGCCGAGCGCCTCTGCCGCGCGCGTCTTGTTGCCCGCCGTCTGCTCGAGCGCCAGCTCGATCGCCATCCGCTCCGCGTCGGCCAGGGGCACGATGCTCTTCTCGGTCCGGATCATGGTCCCGATGACCGCGGCGCCCGATCCGCCTGCGCCGACGATCTCGAGCGGGAGATGCTCCGGCAGGATCCACTCCTCGCTCTCGAGGAGGATGGCCCGCTCGATCACGTTCCGGAGCTCCCGCACGTTGCCGGGCCAGCGGTAGGCCATCAGGAGCTCGAGCGCATCGTCGCTCGGGCCCTTCACGCTCCGGCTCAGCTCGCGGTTCCAGTGCCCGACGAAGTGGTCGATGAGCGGCGGGATGTCCTCGGGCCGCTCGCGGAGCGGCGGGATCACGAGCTGGAGCGCGTTCAGGCGGAAGTACAGATCCTCGCGGAAGCGCTCCTGGGCGACCATCGCCTTGAGGTCGCGGTTGGTCGCGGCGACGATGCGCGTGTCGACGACGATATCGACCGTCCCGCCCACGCGGCGGAACCGCTTCAGCTCGAGCGCGCGGAGGAGCTTGGCCTGGAGGCTCGGGCTCATCTCTCCGATCTCGTCGAGGAAGAGGGTGCCCAGGTTGGCCATCTCCATCAGGCCCTTCTTCGTGCGCTTGGCGTCGGTGAACGCGCCCGCCTCGTGCCCGAAGATCTCGCTCTCGAGGAGATTCTCCGCGACGGCGCTGCAGTTGAGCTCGACGAAGGGGCCGTCCCGGCGCGCGCTCCGCTCGTGGATCTCCCGCGCGAGGAGCTCCTTGCCCACGCCGGTCTCTCCCTGGAGGAGCACCGTCGAGGTGGGGCTCTGCGCCATCTTTCCGATGGTCTCCATGACCTTGTTCATGCGCGACCCGCCGCCCACGATCAGGGTCGAGCCGGTGCGCCGGCGATCGACGTCACGGAGCCTCGCCACCTCCTCCGTGAGACGCGCCTGCGCGAGCGCGTTCCGGAGGATCAGCTTGAGGTGGTCCAGCTCGAACGGCTTCGAGAGGTACTCGTAGCAACCGGCCTTGGTCGCCTCGACGGCCTGGGGGATCTGCCCGTAGGCCGTCATCATGACGACCTGAACGCCGCGCTTCCTCGCTCGAATGGTCTTCAGGAGCTCGAGCCCGCTGACATCGGGGAGCTTCTGATCGAGCAGGACGAGCTGGTACTCCTCGCGCTCGAGCTTCTCGAGCGCCTCCGCCCCATCCGCCGCGGTCTCCACGCGGTACCCCTCGTCCGAGAGGCCCTCCTTGAGGGTGAACCGCAGGGTCCGCTCGTCATCCACCACGAGGATCCCGACCGTCTGCTTAGCGAGGACTGCCGCGTCTGTCTCCATGTCGCTTCTCCACGGGTAGGTCGATGGTCACGGTCGTGCCCTGCCCCACCGTGCTCTCGATGGAGATGGCTCCGCCGTGCTCGCGGACGATGCTCTGACAGATGCTGAGCCCGAGGCCGGTGCCCTGGGTGCGGGTCGTGAAGAACGGATCGAACACGCGCGCGAGGACGGTCGCGGGGATGCCCGGACCGTTGTCGCGCACGCGCACCTCGACCACGTCCTGGAGCGGAGGACGCTCCCGCTCGAGGAGCCGATCGGTGGCCCGCCGCCCCAGCGCGCTGCGCTCGGCGGCGCGCTTCCTGGCCGGGCCGATGCGCACCCCGATCTCGCCCCCCTGGGTCAAGGCCTGGAGCGCGTTCATCAGCACGTTGAGGACCACCTGGAGGATCTGGTCGTGGTCCATGTAGATCTCGGGCACCCGGTCGGCGCGCTCCACGCGTAGATGGACGTTTTGCTGCACCGCCACCTCGTGCACCAGGGTGAGCGCTCGGTCGATCGAGGGGAGCAGCGACTGGCGGAGGAGCTTGGGGGTGGTCGGCCGGGCAAACTGGAGGAGGCTCTCGACGATCCGATCGAGGCGCGAGACCTCCTCGAGAATGAGATCCGCGAACTGGCTCCGCGGGTCGTCGCTCTCCATGCGCCGCTTGAGAAGCTGGGCCGAGGTGCCGATGCCCGCGAGCGGGTTCCGGATCTCGTGGGCCACGCCGGCCGCGAGCGCCCCGAGCGAGGCGAGCCGGTCCCGGCGGCGCCACTGCTCCTCGCGCGCCTTCTCGTCGCGGAGATCCTGGAAGAGCGCCAGCGTTCCGCGGAGCGAGCCGTCGCGCCCCTCGAGTGGCAGGAGCCGGAGCGCGACCGGCAGGATATCGCCCGAGCGCGTCACCACTTCGACCTCGCGCGAGTCCTCCGCGGACGCGCACGCGCCGGGGGGCACGTGTCCCTCCCCCTTCGGCGCGCGGAACACGCGCGCCGCATCCTCGCCTTCGAGCTGGTCGGGGTCGTAGCCCAGGAGCTTGGCCGCGGCCGGATTCGCCGTGAGGATCTTGCCCCCCCGGTCCACGGCGAGCACGCCCTGCGGCGCGTGGCGCAGATGGCTCCAGGCGACGTCGAGCGCGCGGTCGTCCGGGATGGGCGGATCGGTGGGTGCGGTGGGAAGCTGGGCGCGGGATCTCAACCCGACCTGCCCGCGCTGGGAGGAGGCGCGTCGGGCTCGGGTCGAGGACACGGCGGAGCGGTGCGAACGTGAAGCGTTCCGGGCGCCCTTCCCTTTTCGGCTTCCAAGCCGACCTCCGGCGTCATCCCTGTGCCCGAACTCGCGAGTGAACAACCGATCGTGAGTGGCCACATCTTTACCAGCGCCCCTTGCCGGGGGTCAAGCGGTTTCGGTCGAGCGCTCCTTGCGCGGCGGGGTCGTCGCGATCCGGCGGAGGATCAGCCCCGCCAGCGTACGGCGTACCTCGGGACGGTCGTAGTAGTGGCGGCCGATGCGCCGACGGGCGCGCTCCACGCTCGGGAGCTGGGCCACCTCGGGCTCCTCGGCAGCCGTGCCTCGAGCGGGCCTAGTTGAGGTTTGCGGCACGATCCCGGTCCCTCCTCAGCGACGCCATGGCTTCCATCCAGCTCTCCCGCAGGTCCAGGAGCCCCTCGAACGCGTTCTCGAAATCACCCCGCTCGAGGTCGCTCAGACAGGTGTCGAAGTGCGCCAAGACCCGCCCTCCCACGTCGCGGGAGCGATGCTCCAGCCGCTCCATGAGGTCGAGCACCGCGCGCTGCGCGACCGAGCGGTTCTCCTCCTGGCAGCTCCGGAGCGCGCAGTCGAAGAGCGCGAGAACCTCCTCGCCCCGGGCGAGCCAGCGATCCAGTTCTCCGGGATCGGCCCCTCCGTAGACCTGGCTCATGTCGCTTCGCCTCCGGCCGCCCGGGGGCGGACCGTCACGGCTTCGACTCCCTGCCATTGTCGGGGCGCGCGGGCGAGCCACTCGGCGGTGGCGTCGCGGGGGCGCTGCCGGGGCGCGAGGCCCCGCTTC
>JAEHDN010000287.1 GCA_016880395.1 Candidatus Eiseniibacteriota bacterium | reverse complement strand
GCGGCGACACCGGGGGTGTTGAGCCAGACCGCCAGCACGATCGCGGAGATGAGCGCTCCGCGGAGATACCCCCCGCCCAGGAACGCGACGGTCAGGCCCGCGAATCCGAGCGGCACGGGCCAGCGCTCGAGCGCGACGGCGGGATCGGTCCAGAGCTGGAGCGCGCCGGTGAGTCCGGCACACGCGCCGCCAGCCGCGATCATCAGCATCTGCATCGCGTCCACGTCGACTCCGGCCGCGACGGCCGCGAGCGGATTCGATCCCACCGCGCGAAGCTCGAAGCCGCGCACCGACGCGCGGAGGAAGTGCGCGGCGAGGAGTCCCACGACGATGCCGGCGGCGAGGAGGAGAATGCCCCACGCCATGATGAACGACGGCGCGAGGTGGAGGCCCGGCGCCCACGCGAGTGATTTCGCGAGGGTCCCGAGCTGGATCTCGAGCGCGGGCGCGGCGGCCGGCTCCACGCCGAACACGCGCGCGACCGGCACGAAGGCGGCGGAGAGCAGGAGTCCGCTCAGGATCTCGTGGATCGCGAACTTCCGCTTGAGCCATGCGATGAGGACGCCGACCGCGGTGCCGCCGCCGGCCCCGGCGATGAGCCCGAGCAGCCCCTGCGAGCCCGGCAGGATGCCCGCACTCCGCGCGACGAGCGAGCCCGCGACGAAGCCGGCGAGGAACTGGGCGTGGACGCCGAGGTTCAGGAGTCCCGCGTGGAGCGGGAAGAGAAACGCGAGCCCCAGGAAGAGAAGTCCCGCCGCGGCCAGCACGATGTCCCCGCTCCAGGGAGGCCATCCCTGGCTCGATCCCGCTGCCGCCGCGATGGCGTAGCTTCCCGTGAGGAGCGCGACAAGGAGCGCCGCGTTCCCGAGGAGCACCCAGGCCCCTCCGCGTGAGCGTCCCGGGATCACGCCGCGGCCCCCGACATCTCGTCGATGATCATCTCGCGCGTGAGGGTCTCCGTGACCGGGATCCAGACGAACCGGCCCGCGGCGAGGACCGCCAGGCGGTCCGCGACGCGCATCGCCTCTTCCGGCTCCTCGGTCAGCCAGAGGAGGCCGCTCCCTCGCTCGCACTGGAGCACGAGCGCGCGGCGCACGTACTCCTGCGTCGCGAGCGAGAGCCCCTGCGCTGGCGACCGCGCGACCACGAGGACGGGATTGCGGAGCACCTCGCGCGCGACGATCACGCGCTGGCGCTCGCCCAGCTTCAGGTTGCGGAACCGGTGGTGCGCCTCCGCTTCCGGGATCTCGAAATCGCGCAGCGTGCGCACGGCGTTCCCGCGGATCGAATCGTGCCGCAGGAAGCCGCGCCTCGCGAAGGGCGGCCCGCCGGTCTGCCCGAGGATCAGGTTCTCCTCGATCGAGAACTCGGGCACCGACTGATCGCGCGAGTGGGGCGGATTCACGAAGCTGATACCCGACTCCACGCGGTGGCGCCGCGTCGAGGCGATCATCTCCTTGCCCAGAAACTGCATGCTGCCCCGCTCGGGCGCGCGGCTACCGAGGAGGACGTCGTGGAGCAGGTTGAGCCCGTCCGCGGGCGCGCCCACGATCGCGAGCACCTCGCTCGCCTTGACCTCGAACTCGAGTCCCGCGAGGGACGTTTCCCGGCCCCGTCCCTTGAGCACGAGGTCCTCGACACGAAGGAGGGGCTCGCCGGGCGTGTGGTGCCCGCTCGGCGTGCGGCGGATGCCGAGCCCACCGGTCCACCGCTCGACGAGGGTTCCTTCCGAGCACTCGTGGGTCGTGACGGTGACCGGCTCCGCGCCGCGCCAGAGAATGGTCACCGCCTCGGCGTCGGGATACGCGTCGCGCGGCCACGAGCTCGTGAACACGGCAGGCACCTTCTCCTCGGCGGCGACGCGCCGGATGGTGGCCAGGAACTGCCTTGCCTCGTGCGGGCCGAGATCGGAGGTGGGCTCGTCGAAGAGGAGGAGTGACGGCCCTTCCGCCAGCGAGGCCGCGAGCTCGAGGAGCCGGCGCTCGAGCGGCCGGAGCGTCTCGACCGGCACGTCGAGGAGGCCTTCCAGGCCGAACCTTCCGGCCAGGCTCCGGGCCTCCTCGCGCGCGCGCTTCCAGTGGATGAACATCCCCATCCGGTGCGGCTGGCGATGGAGGAGGAGGCGGTCGATCACGCGGATCTGCGCGGAGCCGACAGGCTGGGCCACGAGGGCCGCGGGCGCCGGCGTGGTGAGCGTGCCGCGCTCGAGCTTGCGCCGTCCGGCGAGCGCCTCGAGGATGGCTGTCTTGCCGGTGTCGCGCTCGCCCAGGACCATGTGCACCGCGCCGGGCGCGACGGAGAAGCTCAGGTCCTGGACCAGCCAGCGCGGCCCGTCGGCGAGCGCCATGCCCTGGACCTGGAGCCGGACGTCCCTGTCTCCCACGTTCCCCCCTCCTCCCGTTCACCGCCGCCGGCACGCGCCGAGCCCCGACCGCTCGCTCGCGCAGCCAACCGCGCCTCCGCTACTCCCTGCGGACCCTCGTCCCCGTGGTTCCCTCGAGCGCCTCGCGCAGCTTCTGCGGCGAGGTGATCACCACCTCGCGGCCGCCGCCGCGCACGAACTCGATCGCGGCCTGGACCTTGGGCCCCATGCTTCCCGCCGGGAAGTGTCCGGCGGCAGCATACTCCGAAAGCTCGTCCGCCGTCGCGCACTGGAGATCGCGCTGCTCGGGCTTCCCGTAGTGGATGGACACGCGATCCACCCCGGTGATGATGCAGAGAGCTTCACAGCCCAGGAGCCGCGCGAGCAGGCTCGACGCCAGGTCCTTGTCGATGACGGCCTCGACGCCGTGGAGCGTGCCATCCCACTGCCGCGAGACCGGGATCCCGCCGCCTCCCGCTGCGATCACGATGGTGTCCTCCTCGACCAGCTTCCGGATGGCCGCGATCTCGACCACCTCGAGCGGCCGGGGCGACGCCACGACGCGGCGCCACCCTCGCCCCGCGTCCTCGGTCACGGTCCAGCCCTTCTCCTTCGCCAGGACGCGCGCGCGCTCCTGCGTGTAGAAGGGACCGATCGGCTTGCTCGGTCGGCGGAACGCTGGGTCCCGCTCGTCCACCACGATCTGCGTCACCACCGTGACCACCGGCCGCTGGACGCCGATCCGCCGCAGCTCGTTGTCGAGCGCCTGCTGCATCATGTAGCCGATCCCGCCCTGCGAGTCGGCGCCGCACACGTCGAGCGGCATCGGTGGGATCTGGTCGCGCGCGGCTTCATTCCGGATCAGGATGTTCCCCACGATCGGTCCGTTGCCGTGGCTCAGCACCACGCGGACCCCTTCCTGGGTGAGCGCGGCGATCGGCTGCATCGTGAGCCGCGTGATCGCGCACTGCTCGTCGAACGTGCCGGTGCCGCGCGCCGGCAGGATCGCGTTCCCGCCGAGCGTGATCAGAATGCTATGGGGAAGACGGTCCAATCAGCGGGTCACGTTCGCGTGCGTCTGCGCGAAGGCCTCGAAGCGTCGGAGCCCCTCACGGATGTTCTCGATCGAGTTGGCGTACGAGAAGCGCACGTAGCCCTCGCCATTCGATCCGAACGCCGTGCCCGAGAGGGCTGCGACGCCGCCTTCCTCGAGGAGCGCCGCCTCGATCTGCGCGCTCTTCATGCCCAGTCCTGACACGTTCGGGAACACGTAGAACGCGCCCGACGGCTTCGCGCAGCGAATGCCCGGGATCGCGTTCAGCCCTTCCACGATGGCGTCGCGGCGGCGGCGGAACTCGGCCACCATGGCGCGCACCTCGTCTTGCGGTCCGTGGAGCGCACCCGGCGCCGCCCGCTGCACGAACGACGTGGCGCACGAGTAGACGTTCGTCGCGAGCCGGGCGACGTGCTTCGCGAGCGTCGGATTCATGATGCCGTAGCCGAGCCGCCAGCCCGTCATGGCGTAGGTCTTCGAGAAGCCGTCGAGGATGATCGTGCGCTCCGCCATGCCGGGGCGAGTCGCGATCGACTCGTGTTTCCCTTCGTAGACGATCTTCGAGTAGATCTCGTCGGAGAGGACGAAGATCTCGCGCTCGCGGACCAGCGCGGCGATCTCGTCCAGATCCTTGGGCTCGAGCATGGAGCCGGTCGGATTGTGCGGCGAGTTCAGGATCAACATCCGCGTGCGCGGCGTGAGGAGCGCCTCGATGTCGGCCGCGCCGAAGCGGAACGCGCGGTCCTCGCGCAGCGCCAGCGAGACCGGCGTGCCCCCCGCGAACCGGACCGCCGACTCGTAGATCGGGAACCCTGGATTCGGCACGATCACCTCGTCGCCCGGATTCACGCACGCGAGCACCGCGAACGTGAGAACGGGCTTCCCGCCCGGCGTGACGACGACCTGGTCGGGCGCCACGGCGAGCCCCCGGTCCTTCGCGATGTACTGCGCGATCGCCTCGCGAACCTCGGGCAGGCCGGCCGAGGGGCCGTAGTGCGTGAAGCCCTCCTCGATCGCGCGGATCGCGGCCGCGCGGATGGGGGCCGGCGTGTCGAAATCGGGCTCGCCGATCTCCAGGTGCACGACCGTCCGGCCCTTCGCCTCGAGCGCCCGCGCCTTCGCGAGCACCTCGAAGGCGGTCTCGGTGCCGAGCTGACTCATTCGATCCGCGTAGCGCATGGCTCTCTCCCTTGTATCGCGTGGTGTTCCTGTCGTCGCTTCGTATGCGGCCGGGCCGCCTTCGATCCTCATCGTCTCATCGATCGCCGGGCTCGAGGGACCGGCCAACCCAGACCGAGGCCGCGGTTGCGCGCCCTCCAGAGGCGTCGTCCCGCTCCTCGACCAGCCCTCCCAGCGTCCACCGCCCGAGCCGGAGCGCGCCGCGCGCACTCGCGCCGATGCCCGGGCGGGCGTACGTCCGGAGCGCGGTCGCGCCGCCCGCGTAGAGGCCGCTCGACCAGGCCGTCCCTCCTCCCGCGTCGGCGCGGAATCCCTCGAGCTGGATCTCGAGCTGCGCCCGCTCCGGCCACGCGAGGCCGAGACGTCCGCCGAGGGACGAGCCCCGGCGGGTGCCCAGGAGCGTCTCGCGGTCGCGGCGCGACGCGAGCAGCGTAAGCGTCCGGCCCCGCGCCCGCGCGACCATCAGCTCGCCGACCGCGTACCGCTCGCGTCCCTCGTGGAAGCCGGCAGCGTTCGAGAACCCCTCGGTTCGCGCACTTCCGAGCCGGAACGAGAACGGCCCCTGGCCAGGCGGCACGAGCCGCCCCTCCAGCTCCACGCGGGACGTCGACCCGGTGGCTCCGGATGGATTCCCCTCCATCCGAAGTCTGAGCCGCGCGCGCCGCGAGCCCGCTTCTCCCGCGATCTCGCTCGCGACGCCCCGCAGATCGCGCGAGCGCCACCGCCACCGAGCCTGTACCCGGAGCGGCCCCGCGACCCGCTTCACCGCCACGATCGCGGCGGCGCCGGTTCGGCCCGAGATCGCGTCGAGGGCGAGGACGCTGTGCGCCCGGGCGCTCCTCCACTCGGCGGACAGACCCGCCGACGAGGACCGCCCTGTTCGCGCCCATGTCGCGCTCCATGCGGCGCCGGCGCCGCGCGCACCGAAGCCGAGCGCGCCGAGGCTCGTCCCATCTGCGCGCCGCCGACCGCCCAGCGCCCAGAGCGCGAGTCCGCCCCGCGAGCCCGGAGCAGGGCGCCACGCGAGCGCGGCCCCGTCCACGGTCCGGCTCGCCGTCGATACCGGCGCCACGAACGCCGGGCCGAGCGCGCGCGGAGCGGGAACGCGTCCACTCCTCGCTGCGAGCGCCAGATTCTCGGCCAGGAGCGGCGCGAGCTCGCGCGCCGCGAGTCGACCCGCGTCCAGCTCGAGCCGTGCGCCACGCAACGATCCGGTGGCCGCCTGTGTTTCTCCGCGCGGACCGGTCAGAACGGCCACGCCCGCCACGACGCCGCGGGCGGTGGCCGTCAGGGCCGATCTTGCCTGCCGGAGCCTCCCGTCGCGAACGTCCACGCGGACCAGGAACCCCAGCTCCGGGACCAGCGGATCGTCCAGGTGCTCGGGAGCCTCGAGGTCTTCCACGGGAAGCGGCAGCCAGGCAGGTTCGCCAACGGTGGAATCGGCCTGTGCTCTTGCCATCCCTGACGGCGTGGCGACGACGGCGAGGAACATCCAGAAGGCGCCCCGCGCCGCGAAGCCCGGGAACGACTGTAGACGATGGTACGGCCGCATCATAGCAAACCGGCCGTGGGCGTGGCCGGCAAAGTGGAAGCCCGCGCGGCGCCTCACCGTCCGTCCCCCGGCAGGGGCGCGCGGCTCCGGGGAGCGAGCCCGAGGGCCGCCGACCCGACGCTTCCTCCGGCATCCCTGTCGAGCCGCGCGACCGAGAGCTCGATCCGACCCAGCCGGATGGCGAGGCCCGCGCCTCCCCGGTCGGGGCGGATTCCTCTCGCCATCCGGAGGTGCGCCGCACCGCCGAGCGCGAGGTCCACGACCAGTCTCGGGCTCGAGTCCCCGCTCGCCTCCCAGCGATCCATCCACGCGACGGACACCCCGGCCGCGCGAATCCGCACCGCGAACGGAAACGACGGCTCCACGCCCAGCGACGCGAGCCCGCCCGTGCGCGCGAGGCGGTCCCCACCGAGCGAGCACTCCAGAGTGCCACGCGGGAGGGCCACGCGCGCGGAGACCGACGCGCCAAGAGCGACCCCGCCCTGCGCCGGCTCGCCCTCGATCGCGAGGAGGAGCCGCTCGGCGGTGAGCGAGAGCGCGATCGGGCCGGGCGTGGCCTCGTCGACGGTGGCGCGGAGCGAGTGCTCGCGCGCTCCGGGAAACCCGATCTGGTTCCAGGTCACGGCCACCCGAGCCAGCCGCCCCGCGAGCGCGACGCGAGCCTGCTCGGAGGTGAGCCCGTCCGCCTGGTCGAGCGTCGCGTGCGACGCGGACGCCGAGAGGCCGCGATCGGAAGCGCCTTCGAAGAAGGGCTGGGCTGCGAGGTCGAGCGATGCCGACCCGAGCGCCGCCGGGCTCGCGTCGCGGACCTCGAACGCGGCGCGGGCGTCCGAAGTCGCCACGAACAGTGCCGCCGCGGGGACGAGCGCGACGAAGGCCGGCACACCGATCGCGCGACGGCCGGCGATGCCACGTGCCCGGGTCATCGGGCGCCTCCCGCGATCGCGATCGAGAGCGCGGACCGGAGCTCGGGAACGCCGTCCTCCGGGAGCGCCTCGGCCATCACGACGTAGAGGCCCGGCGGCGCAGGCTCCCCCCGCTCGTCCCGCCCGTCCCACACGAAGGCCGCGTCGGTCGCGAGCCTCTGCCCCTCGGTCAGCGTGCGGACCGGTCTCCCGAGGAGATCGTGCACGCGCACCGTGAGGCGCCGGCCGCGCGCGGCGGGCGTCGCGCGGAACACGATGGGCGCCGGCTCCGTGGCGCGGCGCGCCAGGACGCGCGCTCCCGCGACGAGGAGCGCACGGCCGCCCGGAGGCGGTCCGCCAGGAGCCTGCACGGAGTTCGGTCGGCCCGGCGTGCCACGCTCCCGATCGATGGTCTCCGACCAGGACCCAGGCTCGCCGCTCGGGAGATCGAACGAGAGCCTCTCGAGACTGCCGCCTCGCACGGTCTGAACGCCGCTATAGCCCACCGCGTCGACGGGCACCCCATCCGCGAAGGCGACCTGCACGAGATCCGCCGGCTCGCCCGAGGACGACCCGTCGTTGAGCGGGGGCCAGCCGCCGGTCACGCCGACGACCGCACTGTCGGGGAGAGCGTAGCGGCTCCGCACCGCCGCGGGATCCTGCGCGATGACGAGATAGGCGCCGGCCGCGAGCGGGCGCGGCGACGGCCCACGATCGATCGTGCGTGGAGTCGAGGACCCGTCGGCCAGCGTGAGCGCGCCCACGTCCTCGATCGGCTCCCGCGCCCAGATCTCGATCCACTCCCCGGCCCCCGCGTTCCGGTACGCGATCTCGCTCAGGACGGCGGGAGCCGCGAAGGAGCGGAGCCACACGCTCGCCGTATCCGCCATGGCCGCCGCGTCGCCGCCTGTCGCGGAGGCAAGGGCCGCGGAAGCCTCCACGCGGAGGCGGAGCCGGTGCACGCCCGCCGAGGGCCCCGAGAGCGTGAGCGCGACCGTCGCGCTCTCGCCCGGGGCGAGGGACACGCCTGCCGTCGCGGCGCCCGGAATCCACGCGTCCGCCGCCGCGGGCGCCGCGGGCGCCACCTCCCCGGCGAGCCTCCACCGCGCCTCATCGAGCGGCAGGCGTCCCGCGTTTCGCACCGTCGCGCGCGCGACGAACCGCTCGCCGGGCCACGGAACCATCGGTGACACGGATGGTCGCGCGCGACCGAACCTCAGCCGCACGTCGGGATGGTTGGCCGCGCCCGGCGTGGGCTCGGCCTCCGCGGCCCAGTCGTCCCGGTTCACGCCGGTGTCCGCGCCGTCCGTAACGCGCGCGAGGCTCGAGCCCGAGGGAGCGTCCACGGCGGGATCGCCGTCGAACAAGCCGGCGTCCGAGAGATCGCCGTAGCCCACGAGATCGAGAACCTCTTCTCCACGCGTGAGCCGGATCGCGTCGGGTCCGTTCTGGAGCGCGGCGCCGAGCCGGTCCGCGCTCACGAGCACGGCGGAGCGCGGCGGCGCGATCTCCCCCGCCGCGGCGTGCCACACCACCGTCCACGAGCCGGGTCGCGCGCCGTCGGCGGCCTCGATCGAGAGGCCGTCGAGCGGCGTCGCGCTGGAATCGGGATTCCAGAGCTCCACGAACTCGCGGCCCTCGTCGCCGCCGTCCGGATCGTAGAGGATCTCGTTCAGGACGAGATCGCCGCGCGAGGCTGAGGCGAGGAAGAGAACGAGTGCGGAGCACGCGGCGAGAGCGGCGCGCGACAGAGCGGTGCGGTGCGACACAGGGAGCGGCATGGGCTTCCTCCTTCCGGAGGAGGCGCGGGGAATGCGTGAGGCGGCGCGTGCGAGGTCGGGTGGCGCGCGGACATGGCGATGCGAGAGTCGACGGCGCGCTACATCAGGTGGAACCTCCGGCGGAGCGACCACTCGAGCGTGAGGGCGAGGATCAGGATCGCGAACAGGAGTGGGTTGTGGAAGAGGTCCATCTCCGCCAGCCGCACACGCACCAGATCCGGCGAGCGGAGCCGGTCGAGCACGCGGCCGGCGCTGTCGAGCGGAGCGGCGGCGCCGCCGGAACGATCCGCGAGGCGCGTGAGCGGAGTCGGATCGGCGGCGAGCGTCTCGTACTCGATGCCCTGCGTGCCGACCGCGATCCGGGTGCTGTCGGTTCCCACGAGACGGCCCCCGCGCGTGATCCGGCCCCGGACCGTGTACGTGCCCGCAGGAAGGCCCAACGCGCCCGAGAACTCGCCCGGCGCTCCGCCGGGAGCGAGCTTCGCTTCGGCGGTCCGGGCCCCTTTCGCGCCCTGCGCGCGCGCGGTCACCGTCGCCTCGGCGCCCGTCCCGAGCGCGGGTGGCGTCGTGGCGACGCGGATCGCGATGGGCCGCCCCTCGGGAGTGATGTCCGGCGCCGTGACCCGTACGGGGCGGTCTTCCCATCCCCCCGCGAGCCAGTGCTCCGCGCCGCCGAAGAACGTGCCCTCGATCCCGGGCTTCCCCGTGAGACCGGCCGCGGTGAGGCCCCACCGGTACAGTCCCGCGGCGTTCAGGAGCACGACCCGTCCCTTCCCCACCTGTCCCGCGAGGACTACCGGGATCGCGTCGTTGCCCACGCTTCCGAAGACGATCGGCTGGAGCGGGCTACCGGCCATGCCGAGCGAGAGGATGGGCTCGACCGGCGGCAGGTCCTTCCAGATCGCCGATGCGCTCGACGCGTCGCTGTTCAGGAGCGACACCTCGTGCGTTCGTCCCTGCGGCGCGAGCTCCGTGGTGGCGATGGGTCCGAGCGGCTGTCCCCAGAGACGCCCCTGGAGGCTGAGCGCGCGCGTCAGGGCCGACTCGGCCGGCGGCCTCGGCGTGGGATCGATCCAGAGGAGCGCTCCGCCTCCGCGCGCGAGATACCGCATCAGCACATCGGCACGCTCCGGCGTCATGGTGTCGGAGTCGTAGCGGACCGCGACGGCCTCCGCATCCTCGAGCCAGCTCGCGAACGATCGGGGCGCGCCGCCCGGCGGAGCCACCTGCGACGAGCCCGAGGGCACGAGCCGCACCACCGCGCGCGTCGTGTCCTCCTCGATGCCGCGCGCGAGCGAGCGGAGGTCCCAGTCCCAGCTCGATGCGAGCACCGGGATCGTGCGCTTGGCCGGCCGGGCCTCGACGGCCACGAGCCTCTGCTTGTTCTCGCGAACGGGATCGCCGGCCACGTCGAGCAGCTCGACCGAGAGGAACCGCTTGCCGCGCTCGAGCAGCGTGATGGGGATCGAGACGCGGGCGGATGCGCCCGCGCCCTGGAGCGAGAACTCGGTGCGCCCGAGCACGCGCCCCTCCTCGCTCACCCGCACCGTGCCCTTGGACGACTCGCGCGCTCCCTGCCGCACGCTCACGACCAGCGGGGTGGGCTGGCCGAGGATCACCTCGGGGGGCGTCTCCACGCCGGCGATCCCGACCGTGGGCGGATCGGTCCGCCGTCCGACGGCGAGCCCGAAGAGCGGCACCGACGCGCCGAGCGCGAGCTCGGGATCCTCCCCCCGGTTCACGATGCCGTCGCTCAGGACGAGCATGGCCGCGACCGAGTCCGGATCGACCCGGTTGAGCGAGAATCGGATCGCGTCGCCGAGCGCCGTCTCCCCCCCTCCGCGGTAGGCCAGGGCCTTCGCCGGATCGCGCTCGAAGGTGCCGAGCCCTGCGTCGAACGCGGCCGTCCGGACGTCGTACCGGCGTCCGAGCTCCCGCGCCACCGCCGCCGCCGCGCTGTCGGCGGCCTCGCGCCGGCTCCGTCCGCCGGGGAGGTCCCGCAGATCCATGCTGCCGGAGTGATCCACGAGCACGAGGAGCCGGTTCCTCGCGCGCGACGTCTCCGGGTAGCGAAGGACGGGCGCGAGCGAGGCGACGAGGAGCGCGAGGAGCGCGAGCAGCCGCGCGGCGAGCAGGATCCCGCGACGCCGCGCGGGAACGGCGGGATAGCGCGTCAGGTAGGCCCAGAGGCCGACCGCGAGCGCCGCGCCGATCAGCGCGAGCGCGAGGAGCTGCGGCGTTGCTTCGAGTTCGAGCTTCACGAACGGAGCGCTCCCGAGGTCGGTGAGGTCATGAGCGGACGATGACAGTCATGGGACGTGTGCCGGGGGCGGGGATCACAGTTCGGGGGGCCGTGCCGAGAACGATAGGCGGCGGCCCCCCGAAGGGTCAAGCGGGGAAATTCGTCTAGCGGGGGCTCGGCTGATCGCTCCGGGCGTAGGCCTCGCGCCGCTCGCGCGTGTCGAGGTCGAGCTTTCGCAAGAGCACGTAGATCTGGACCGGATTCAGGTCGCGGCTTCCGCGCTCCGGGCGGCGAAGCTCACGCTGGATCCGCATGAGGCCGAACTCGGGGTGCTGGCGCGCGATCTCGCGGATCAGATCCTCGTCGGAGAGAATCACCTCGGAGCGCTGCGGCCCGTCGGGCTTGGCGTTCGAGGGGGCCGTTCCTCCCGACGACGCGCCGGCGACGGCGCCGAAGGACGCGACCGCCTGCTCGGAGTCGACGTACGCCTTGAGGATGTTCTCGAACTCGAGCAGGTCGAACACCTCGCGCACGTCCGCGATCATGCCGGCCAGCTTCAGATCGCCGCCGTTCTCGCGGATCTCGCGGATCTCGCTGATGAAGATGCCCCAGCCGGCGCTCGAGATGTACTCGACGCTGGCGAGATCGACCACGATATGGAAGCGCTTCTCGCGCAGGAGCGCCTGCAGGCGGCGCTCGAGATCCGGGCTGGTCGTCGTGTCGACGTAGCCGGAGACGCGCAGAATCGAGACCGCGGAATTCTGCGCCGCTTCCTCGACGTAAACGTCGATCCCCTTCATGCGTCCCCTCCTCCTGATTTGTCCGGATCGCCCGCCGACAGTGCCTGGGCGAGCCTCGCCATCCGTGTATCGGTTCCCGTCAGGGCGAACTGCAGCCTTTTCTCCTTTCGATTGAGCCCATGGCGCTTCAGCGTGGCGTAGACGGCTCTCTCGGAAAGGTCGTCGCGGCAACGACTTGCGGCATGGAGAATCTCGCGGATACGCTTGGCCCCGAGGAGCGGCTCGGCGCGCACGATCTCGAGGATCGCGGCCTCCTCTTCGAGGCTCGCGCGGGCGAGGGGCACGGGCGGGCGGCTCGGCTTGAGCCCGGCCTCGTCCCCCAGCTCGGTCACGCGGCGGCGGTACCGGTAGTAGGTCGAGGCGCCCATCTTGAGGCGGTCGCACGCCTCGGCCACCGGAACACCCTCGACGTCGATCAGCCGGAAGAGCTCGCGGCGGTTGGCCTCGAGACGCTCCTCGACCGGCACCTTCT
>JAEHDN010000040.1 GCA_016880395.1 Candidatus Eiseniibacteriota bacterium | reverse complement strand
CGACGCCTTCTGTCCGGAGAACCCGAGGCTCCTCTACTTCCGCGTGGACACGGCGCTCCTCTATGCCGAGCAGGGCAAACCCGAGCGCGCCGAGGCGCTCTACCGGGACCAGCAGCGCGGCCCGCGCGCGGCCGAGCGCAGGACCGCCCGCGCCGACCGCGACGCCGCGGTCTCCACCGAGGTCCTCGCCGACTCCGAGCTGACGCGCACGCGCGGGCTCTACGATCGCCAGCTCGCCTCCCGGGCCGAGCTGGATCGCGCACGCGCCGCACGCGACGAGGCGGGCGCGAGGCGCGCGGCGGCGGAGGAGCGGCTCGCCCTCCTCGAGGAAGGCTACCGGCGAGGCCAGGTCGCCGCGGCACGCGAGGCCGCACAGGCCGCCCAGGGAGCGCTCCGGTCCAGCCGGTCCCGCGCGCGCGAGCTCACGCTCACCGCCCCCATCCGCGGCGTCGTTCTCCTGCGAAATGCCCTGCCCGGCGAGGTGATCGCCGCCGGCGTCCCGATCCTCACGCTCGGCGATCCCGAGCGGCTCTGGATCCGCTGCTACCTCTCGACGCCGGAGGTCGCCCACGTCAAGGTCGGCTCGCGCGCCCACGTCACCGTCCTCGGCTGGCCGGGCCGCGACTTCCCGGGGCGCGTGGTGGAGATCGCGACGCGCGCCGAGTTCACGCCCCGCTCCGCCCTCACCGAGGAGGAGCGGGCGAGCATCGTGTTCGGAGTCAAGGTGGCGCTGGATCCGAGCGGTGGCCGGCTCAAGCCCGGGCTCCCCGCGGACGCACAGATCGATCCCTTGGTCCCATGATCGAGGTGCGCGGCCTCACGAAGCGGTTCGGCGCCGTCACCGCGGTGGAGGACGTCTCGTTCACGATCGGCGAGGGCCAGATCTTCGGCATCCTGGGTCCGAACGGCTCCGGGAAGACCACCACCATCCGCATGCTCTGCGGGCTCATCCGCCCCACATCCGGAACGGCGCTCGTCGCCGGCATCGACGTCGTGCGGGACCCGGACGGGGTGAAGGCGCGGATCGGGTACATGTCCCAGGCCTTCGGCCTCTACCGCGATCTCACCGTGCTCGAGAACCTACGCTTCTACGCGGGGCTCTACGGCGTGGACAAGGACTGGCACGAGCGCGCCGCGTGGGCCGTGGAGGCGATGCGCCTCGGCAGCGCGTCGAACCGGCTCGCGGGCCAGCTCTCGGGCGGGAACAAACAACGCCTCGCGCTCGGCTGCGCGCTCCTCCACCAGCCGCCCGTGGTCTTCCTCGACGAGCCCACGGCCGGCGTGGATCCCTACGCACGGCGCGTGTTCTGGCAGATCATCCGCGGCCTCGCGTCGGGCGGAACCACGATGATCGTGACCACGCACTACATGGACGAGGCCGAGCGGTTC
This sequence comes from Candidatus Eiseniibacteriota bacterium, assembly GCA_016880395.1. Taxonomy (GTDB): domain Bacteria; phylum Eisenbacteria; class RBG-16-71-46; order SZUA-252; family SZUA-252; genus WS-9. The sequence continues at coordinate 2,459 of JAEHDN010000040.1, read as the reverse complement.
GACCGTCTCGCGTTCCTGTCGCACGGCCGGCTCAAGGCCGCGGGGACGCCCGCCGAGGTGAAGGCGTCCTTCGGCGAAGGGCTGTCGCTCGAGGACATCTTCGTCGAGCTGCAGGAGAAGGAGTCGTGACCCGCCGCCGCCTCGGCCGGGTCATCTGGAAGGAGTTCATTCAGATGCGGCGCGACCGCCCTACGCTCGCGCTGATGCTCGGCATCCCGGTGATCCAGCTCCTGGTGTTCGGCTACGCCGTGCGGATGGACGTGCGCGACCTCCCGATGGCCGTCTTCGATCAGAGCCGCACGCGCATGAGCCGCGAGCTGGTGCAGAAGCTCGAGGCCACCGACAACTTCGTGGCCGCCGGAGTCGCCCGGTCCTACGCCGAGGCGGTGCGAATGATCGACCGCGGCGAGGCGCGCGCGGCGGTGGTCATTCCCGAGGACTACGCGCGCCGTCTCAAGCGCGGGCTCCCCGCCACCGCGCAGATGCTGGTCGACGCCTCGGACCCGAACACGTCCCAGAACGCGATCGCCGCGGCGCAGCTCGTCGGCCAGGCCGAGAACATCACGCTGCTCGTCGCGCGCGCCGGGACGCCGGCGAGGCCGGATCACCCGCCGTTCGAGATGCGGGTGCGCCCCCTCTACAACCCGGCGCTCAAGAGCGCGATCTTCATCGTGCCGGGCATCATCGGCGTGATCCTCTCCATCACGATGCTCATCATCACGTCGATCTCGATCGTGCGGGAGCGGGAGTTCGGGACCCTGGAGCAGCTCATCGTGACGCCCGTCACGCGCGGAGAGCTGATGCTCGGGAAGATCCTGCCCTACGCGCTGGTGGGATACGTGCAGGTGACGGCGGTGCTCCTGCTGGGGCGCTTCATCTTCGGCATGCCGGTCGTCGGGAGCCTGGCGCTCGTCTACGCGGTGACCTTCCTCTTCATCGTGGCCAATCTGGGGCTCGGCCTCTTCATCTCCACCCTGGTCCGGACGCAGTCGCAGGCCATGCAGGCCTCCTACTTCTTCGTGCTGCCCAACATCCTCCTGTCCGGGTTCATGTTCCCCCGCGAGGGCATGCCGCTCCTCGCCCGGGAGATCGGGCTCGCCTTCCCGCTCACCTACTTCCTGCAGATCCTGCGCGGGATCCTGCTCAAGGGGGCGACGCTCCGCGACGTGCTGCCGCAGACGGGCATGCTCCTCCTCCTGGCGGCGCTCTTCTTCGGATTCAGCGTGACGCGGTTCCGGAAGCAGCTCGAGTAGGGGGGTAGTGAGGGCGGCCGCGCTTCGGCCGCTGAGCTGCCCGACGTCAGGCGAGGCGGCTCAGCGCCTCGCGCGCCTCGGCCAGGAGCGGCTCCGCGGAGAGCCCCGAGCCGACCGCGCCGCGCATCCACGCGTCGGGCGTGAGCCGACCCTGCCGCGTCATCCGCTCGACGCCCTCCGCGAACGCTCCGCCACGGAGCGCGGGGCTGATCTGGAACGCGACGATCTTGCCGATCGCGTAGTCGGGCGTGTAGAGCGCGGAATCGATGATGTGGGAGTAGATTGCGAGCAGGTCGACGTCCCGCCGTCCGAACACCGGCGCGAACCAATGATTCCAGACCTCGCGCGCGATCGAGAGCACGGCCAGACGCAGCTCCGCCGGAGTCGCGTCCGGATGCGCGTAGAGCCAGTTCCAGACGTCCATGTCGATCAGGCTCACGCCGCAGATCTCGTACGTGGCCCACAGGGACTGGAGCGCCTCGCGCCGCCTCGCCTCCGCCCCGGCCTCGCCGTAGCCCAGCATCTCGAGATCCCGGCCCTGGAACGTGAAGGCGAATGCCTCGGTGAAGGCGGTGTTGGGAACGCCGCTCAGGGACCAGTGATCGATCGCGTCGAGCGAGAAGACCTGCTCCACGCAGTGCCCCAGCTCGTGCATGGCCACGTTGAAGCTCTGGTAGTTCATGCCGCCGTGCGCGCGCGTGCGCAGGTGCGCCTGGTCGCCGCGGCGCGCCGCGCCCATCGCGTGGCCGGGTCCGCGTGCCGGATCGGCCACGATCCGCTCCGCGAGCCACGCCGCGCGCTCCGGCGCGAAGCCGAGCGCCGCGAGCAGATCGGGGAGCCCCTCCTGAAACGCGGCGAGGCTCGGGAATCGCGACCGCACCACCGCGTCCAGCTCCTCCTCGCTCCGCGACTGGCGCGGGGAGAGCCCGGAATACCAGACGTCGAAGGGCTCGAGTGGGCGGCCCAGGCGAGACTCGATGTGACGGGCCAGCGCCCGCACCTCGTCCGACCCCAGCACGGCCTGGAGGAGCGCCCTCACATCGGACTCGGGGATCTGGCGGTCCAGCTCGAACCGCCGCCGCACGAACGTCGGGGCGGCCGGCGTGTAGGGATCGGCGAGTCGGAGCGCGCGAAACACGCTCAGCAGATACGCGTAGCGCGTGTCCGGCTCGCGCGAAACCTGGCCCCCGTCGGGACCGACCTCGT
>JAEHDN010000286.1 GCA_016880395.1 Candidatus Eiseniibacteriota bacterium | reverse complement strand
TCGACTGGGGACGCCTCGAGTGCGCGTTCGACACCCTCGGTCGCACCGTCGAGGTCGCGATCCCATGGGGGCTCATCGTCGGCGACCCCTCGAGCCGCGCGGTCCTGGACGACCGGGACGGCACGACCGAGATCGAGACGACGCCGACCACGGGCATCGGCCTGCTCGCGTGGGCCACAACGGCCGCCTGCTTTCGCCCCGACTCCCTGGGACCGGCCGTGGCCGGGGCGCGCCCGCCCGGCCCGGGAGAGGTCTTCCTGCTGGGCCCCGAAGGCTCGATTCAAGCCTCTGGAGGGCAAGAACTTACGATTAGCACCCCGCTCGTAGCCTCCTACTCATGGTCGCCCTGGGAAGAGCCGATAACTAGAGAACGTGTCAAGCGTTCCGCGGATTGGGTCCAGCGTGCCTTCGAGGGAATGGAAGCCCGTGAAGCCAGCCGAAGCCAGAAGGTCGACGCGAACCGCCCGTAGCCTCCGGGGCCTCGTCGCGTCGTTCGCGCCGACCCTCCTGCTCCTTCTCCTCGCCGTTTCCACCGTGCCCGCTCATGCGCAATCGGGCGTGAGCCCGTACGACGCCGCCCGCGCCCGCATCCGCGAGGATCGCCAGGCTGAGGCCATCCCGCTTCTCCAGTCGGAGCTCCGCGCCAGGCCGGACAACGACGACGCGCGGCTCCTCCTCGCGCGCGTGCTCTCCTGGCAGCGCCGCTACGACGAATCGATCGCCGAGTACCGCGAGCTCCTCTCGAAGAAACCGAACGACGCCACGCTCCGCGCCGGCTATGCGCGGGTGCTCGCCTGGTCCGGCCGCCACGAGGAGGCGGCTCGCGAGTTCCGGACCGCGATCGCAGCCGATTCCACGAATCTGGAGACCCGCGTGGGATACGCGCGCGTGCTCTCCTGGAGCGGGGATCTCGCCGCCGCGTCCACGGAATACCAGCGCATCCTCGGGGCCAATCCGCGCACCGGCGACGCGTGGCTCGGGCTCGCGTCCGTCTCCCGCTGGCGCGGCGCCGCGACCGCGGCCGATCGCTACGCCGCGCGCGCCGAGTCCCTCCACGCCGATCCGGAGGCTACCGCCGAGGAGCGCGGGGCGATCTCCAACGCGCTCAAGCCCTCCGCGGGGACAGGCTGGAGCGCGTCCAAGGAGCGCGAATACGTCGACCTGGCCCCCGACTTCACGGTCGAGACGGACGGGCCGTACATCCAGGGCCGCGGCACGCTGGCCCGCCAGGCCACCTCCCCCGGACGCGTCGCGTGGCTCGACGTCGTCGAGACTCCTGGCTCCGGCTCGGCCCGGAACTACGACGTCTCGAGCGTCCTGACGCGCGTCGACGGCTCCTTCCTGCGCGGCTATCCCTGGCAGGCCTCGGCGGCCGTCGAGTACCGATCCTTCGAGCAGAACCCGGGCGCGACCCTCTTCCCGCTTGGCGATGAGGACACGTTCTTCGGGTGGGGTGCACGCGTGTGGCGCTTCAGCGGGCGGCTCACTCCGCGCGCCGCGATCCACCGGGACTACCTCGCGCTCAAGGAGACGGAGCCCGACACCGTGTTCGTGCCGGGGCACGTGGACGAGTACGAGGGCGGGCTCGGCTGGCAGTGGAGCGGACGCGGCACCGCGGACGCCGTTGTCTCGCGCGGAATCTATTCCGACGACAACCGGCGCTGGACCGCGGGCGGCGGCGCTTCCTACCGCGTGAAGACCGCGACGCCGACCGTGACCGTGGACGGGCGCCTGACCTACCGGGACTGGGACTTCACGTCGCGGAGCTACTTCACGCCGCTCGGGAGCACGCGCGGCGCGGCGGGCGTGGCCGTCGCGGGTTATGCCCCGAAGGCGGCCATCGACTACGGCTTCCGCTACGAGTTCGCTGGGCTCAACTCCACCAACTTCGCGGACATCTGGACCCACACCTGGAGCGGCTACTTCAACGTGACGGCGTTCGGATCGCTTCCACTCGGGCTCGAGGCGTCCTACTCGGTGGACAACAATTCCTACGAGACCTGGTACCTCGGGTTCTCGGGATCAGCGCGGTGGTGAGGAGGCGGCCATGATCGACTACCAGTCGCTCCTCTTCACGCTGGCGCTCCTGCTCGGCATCGTGGCCCTGACCACGATCGCGGCGATCGTGAACAAGATCTATTCGAACCGCGAGGAGGACTCGAAGCAGCGCTTCCTCGAGGCGCTCCGGAAGCGGTTCCTTCTCCTTCGCTCGCCCGAGGGGCAGCGTGAGGCCCTGCCCTGGATCGTCGCCTCGCTCTCGGGGGGCTGGTCCGAGCTCGCGGCCGAGGAGATCAGCCAGCTCGAGCTCTCACTGAGGCTCGACGTGCTGCGCGCCCTCGAGGAGTCGGGAGCGGTGAATCGTCATCTCCGGAACGCGAAGAGCCGCCTCAAGTGGACGCGTGCCCACGCGCTCCGCATCCTCGGAGAGCTGAAGCTGCCGCAGTCGGTGCCGACACTCCTCGCCGCGCTCGAGGACAAGGACCCCGATGTGCGCAACGTGGCCGCGCACTCGCTCGGTCGGATGCGACTCCAGGCCGCCGAGGAAGCGCTCGTCGGACTCCTCGGCAAGCACGACCAGGCCGTGTCCGCGCGGATCGCCGCCATCTGCATCGAGATGGGGTCCCGCACCGCGCCGCTCCTCATCAAGAGCCTGCGGGATGGCTCGCCCAGGGCGCGGTTCTGGGCCGCGAAGATCCTGGGCGAGATTCGCGATCCCCGCGCCACGCGCTCCCTGGCCGACGCGCTCCTCGACGCCGACCCGGAGGTCCGGTCGGCGGCCACGTGGGCGCTGGGCCAGGTGGCGGACCGCTCCACCGCCGCGCTCCTCGAGCCGCTCCTCGACGACTCGACCTGGTACGTCCGAGCCCACGCGGCCGAGTCGCTGGGGAAGATCGGGGACGCGTCCTACGTGGGGCCCCTCGCCGAGAAGCTCCGCGACGCGTCCTGGTGGGTGCGCAAGAATGCGCTCGACGCGCTGGTCGCTCTCGGCGAGCCGTCCAAGGCCACACTCCTTCGCACGCTCCACAGCGACGACCGCTTCGCGCGGGACAGCGCCGCCGAGGGCCTGTCCGCGCTCGGTGTGACCCTGACGAACGAGCGGGAGAGCGCCTGACATGAGCGGATACACGTTGGAGCCCTGGGCCATGCACTGGATCACCACGGTCAGCCTTGTGATCCTCCTCTACTTCAGTGCACTCCAGCTCGTCCTGTTCGGGCTCCTGATCCTCTCCTTCTTCGACATGCGCCGCCGGCTCGCGCAGAATTTCTACGCGGACTACGAGGCGGTCGCGAAGTCGCACTTCACCTTCCCGATCAGCGTGCTCGTGCCCGCTCACAACGAGTCGCCCGGCATCGTCGATTCTGTCCGGTCGGTGCTGTCGCTCGACTATCCGCAGCACGAGGTGATCGTCATCAACGACGGGTCGACGGACGAAACCCTGGACAAGCTGACCCTGGAGTTCGGGCTCGAGCGCCGCGAGATCGTCTACCGCCGGAGCCTGCCCACGCTCGGTGCGATCCGCGCCATGTATCGATCGTCGTCGGTTCCGAACCTGCTCGTCGTCGACAAGGAGCACGGCGGCAAGAGCGACGCCCTGAACACGGGCCTCAACCTGTCACGCTATCCGCTCTTCTGCACGATCGACGCCGATTCGCTCTTCCAGGAGAACGCGCTGCTTCGGGTGGTCCGCCCGTTCCTCGAGGACCCGGACCGGGTGATCGCGGTGGGCGGCCAGGTTCGCGTGGCGAATGGCTGCCGCATCCATCGCGGCCGCGTGGTCGAGCCAAAGCTCCCGTCCAACATCCTCGCGGCGTTCCAGGTCGTCGAGTATCTGCGCGCCTTCGTCGCGAGCCGGCTGGGACTCTCCGCCATGAACAACCTCCTCATCCTCTCGGGTGTGTTCAGCCTCTTCCGCAAGGACGTGGTGATCGAGGCGGGCGGCTATGACGTGGCCACGGTCACCGAGGACATGGAGCTGGTGCTTCGCCTCCATCGCAGGATGCGGGAGACGGAGCGCCCCTACTCGGTGGTCTTCCTGCCGGATCCCATCTGCTGGACCGAGGTGCCGGAGCGGATCGGGGCGCTCGCCCGCCAGCGAAGCCGGTGGCATCGCGGGCTGGTCCACTCGCTCTGGGTCCACAGGAGCCTCATCTGGGGCAAGCACTCGGGGACGCTCCGCTGGGTGGGCGTGCCCTACTACTTCCTGTTCGAGTTCATGGGTCCGATCGTGGAGCTGCTTGGATACATCATCATCCCGATCGCGTACTTCATGGGATTCCTCGACCCCCTCTACTTCTGGGCGTTCCTTTTCCTCGCCGTTACCTCGGGGGCGTTCCTGTCCATCTCCGCCGTCTTCCTCGAGGAGCTTTCCTTCGGGCTCTATCGATCGTGGGGCGACTTCGCGCAGATGGTGGCGATCGGCGTGCTCGAAAACTTCTCCTACCGTATCCTGACTCTCCTCTTCCGCTTGGGCGCCCTCGTGGATATGCTTCTCGGACGCGGTGGCTGGGGGAAGCAGGAGCGCTCGAGCTTCGGGCGCGCGAAGCCCGCTCCCGCCGAACTCTAGATCCACCGCTAACTTAGACCGCCGGAACGGAGTTTTCATCGTGCGCCTCGCGGGGCTGCTCGCAGGAGTGTGCCTGATCCTGGGCGCGACCTCCGCGGCCGCCGCGCCCCCACTCGACGTCACGGGCCCCGGCTCCCGCGGCGTCTCGCGCGCCCGAGCCCTGGCGCCCCTTCTCCACCGGGCGCCGGCCGTCGACGCCGCGGAGACCGCCGGCCCGGCGACAGGTCTTCGCAAGACGGTCGTGATCCTCCTCCAGTTCCCGGACCTCTCCGCCGACACGCTGGGCCACCCGCGCGAGGCGTACGAGAGCCTGCTCTTCAGCCTGGGCACGCGGCCCACCGGCAGCCTTCGCGACTATTATCAGGAAGTCTCGGGCGGACAGCTCGACATCGACGGATACGTGACCAGGTGGTACACGGCGCCGCACCCGTACTCGTACTACGTGAATGGCCAGTCGGGCTTCGGCCCCTGGCCGAAGAACGCGCAGACCATGGCGCTGGACGCGGTGTTGCTGGCCGATCCCGACGTGGATTGGTCGCAGTTCGACGCCAACGGCGACGGCCTCGTGGACGGCATCTTCGTCGTGCACGCGGGCCCCGGCGGCGAGGAGACAGGGAACGTCGAGCAGATCTGGTCGCACAAGTGGAACCTGATCGGCGTCGTCACGCTCGACAACACCATGCTCTTCCCCTACACCTCGGAGCCTGAGGAGTGGGGGCTCAACTCGGCCTACTACCAAGCCGGCGACCTCATCTCGATGGGAGTCTTCTGCCACGAGTTCGGCCATGTGCTCGGCCTGCCCGATCTCTACGACATCGATGATCAGGCGAGCTCGGGGCTCGGCGAGTGGGATCTCATGGCCTACGGGCTCTACACGCACTCCCCGACACAGGCGCCGGGGACCACGCCGGCGCATATGTCGGCCTGGTGCAAGGCGCGGCTCGGCTGGGTCGAACCGACATGGGTCACTCAGGACTCCTCGGGCGTCACGATCCCGCCCGTCGAGACCTCGGGTCGGGTCTTTCGCCTCTGGAGGAACGGCGAGGAGGCCCCCGAGTACTTCCTCGCCGAGAACCGCCAGCCGATCGGGTTCGATTCGACGCTCGTCCGCTCGTCGATGGAGGCGGGGCTCGGGCCAGCGCACGGGCTCGTGATCTATCACGTCGACGAGTCGCGCCCCGACAACAGCGACCCCGCGCGCAAGTTGATCGACGTGGTCGAGGCCGGTGGCCCCGAGCAGGGCGGGCTCCCGGGAAACCAGAACCTTGACCTCCCCAACAACGCCATCGGAACCGAGCAGGTCTGCGGCGTCCCCTCCTCCGCGCAGGGCAACCGCGGCGACCGTTACGATCCCTGGCCGGGACCCCTCGGCACCACGGCGTTCAGCCCCAACTCGTGCCCGAACAGTGAGACCGTCTGCTTCCACGTGCCGAGCCAGATCGCGATCCGCAATCTGACGGAGACCGGCGGCGACATTCTGGCCGACTTCTTCGTCGAGGCGAGCGACGTGCGCCGGCTCCCCATCATCGTCGACGACACCCCTGCGACCGGAACGACGAACAACGGGAACGGCATCGCGGAGCCGGGCGAGACCGTCCACCTGAGCTTTCCGCTCGCGAACGTCGCGTCCGTCCCCACACTCCCACTCCGTGCGAGCCTCGCGGCCGAGGCTGCGTTCATGACGCTTGATCCCGACTCCGTGGATTACGGCTCGATTCCCGCGGGATCGAGTAGCGCGGGATCGAGCGTGACCGCGACGATCCTTCCCACCCCCGATCCGCGCGGCGTCAACGTGACGCTCGGAGTTCACGCCGGGCCGGGACTCGTGGATAGCGACAGCGTGCAGGTTCTCGTCGGTCTGAAAACGGGCATCTGCGATTCGTTCGAGGGCACGACCCGGCGGTGGATCTCGGTCCCGCTGGGCTGCGACGGGGTGAACGAATGGCACCGCGAGGCGGGCGTCGACCATACCCCGGGGGGAACCTGGGCCTGGCGCCTCGGGAAGCCGGGCACCATCGACTCGTACGCGCCCACGGAGGACGCACGGCTGGTGAGCCAGCCGATCCGGCTCACCGGATCCAGCGACACCCTGCGATTCTGGCAGCGCTACTCGTCCGAGCAGGGAGTGGATGGGCTCACGGTGGAGATCTCCACCGATGGGGCGGAGACGTGGACGACGATCTTCCCGGTAGGCGGGTACTCGAACGGCATCCGCTGGACGGGGACGCAGACCGCGTTCGCCCCGGCCTTGTTCCCGCTCGACGGTTGGAGTGGGCTCGTGCAGATCGCGTTTCGCTTCCGCTCGGTGCCGCCGAACGAGGGATTGGGCTGGTGGATCGACGACGTGGAGATTTATGGCACGGACGACTGCGGCACGACCGCCATCGCGATCAACCGCTTCGATGCCATTCCGCTCGCCGACCGGCCCGGCGTCAGGCTCGACTGGAATCTATCGGAGCGAGTCGGATCGGCCATCGTGATCGAGCGCGCCGGGGGCGCCGAGGAACGCAGGCCGCTCATTAGCCTCGCGTGGGATTCCCGCGACGGCTCGTACGTGGACGATGACGTGGCTCCCGGTATCGCCTACGACTACTGGCTCACCGCCTCGCGGGACGGCGAGCCATCGAGCACCGCGGGGCCGGTACGGGCCGCGGTCCCCGCGGGCGTGGACGGCGCCGTGCCGCGAATCCTCGCGATCGGGCGCATCCAGCCCAACCCCTTCGCGCGAGCGGCGTCGTTCCCGGTGTCCCTGGACCGCGACGGTCCCTTTGTGTTACGGGTCTATCGTGCCGACGGGTCGCTCGTGCGCACCCTCGCTGACCTGAGCGGCCGCGCGGGAACCATGCCGTTCACGTGGGACGGCACCGACGACCGGGGGAATCCGGTCGGGGCCGGAGTCTATTTCGTGCAGCTCCGGTCCGGCCACCGAGTGCGCACGCAGAAGGCCGTTCTCCTACGATGAGCGCATCCACCCACATCGATGGCCCGCTGGTCTATCTCGACATCCCCGGGCCCGAGCACCTGCCCACGATCTGGAAGGTCTATCTCGACGCTCCCGACTATTTCCAGGCCATGACCGGGAGCGACGATTTCGACCCGAACACGGTGGAGGAGATGTACGAGGAGGCGATCGCCGACGACAGCCGCTACTACTTCGGCATCCGGCGCACGGACACGAAGACGCTGATCGGCACGATCGAGGTCGAGGTGGGATCGGACGAGGTCCCGTCGGTACTGCGCGGACTCGTGCTCTCGCAGGCGGAGCGGGGGCGGGGCTACGGGCGCGCGGCACTCGAGATGGTGGAGCGCTTCCTCGCGGAGGAGCACGCGGCCCAGTCGATCACGGCGGAGGTCCCGGCCGGCCTCGACGACGGAGAGCGGTTCCTCGAGGCACTGGGCTACCGGGAGCGGCGGCTCAAGTCGGGGGACGTGCGCTGGATCAAGAAGCTGGAGGCATAGCCGCGACCGCCCCGAGCGACTGATTCACCTTCGACACGAGATCCTCGACGTCGAAGGGTTTCGCGATCACGAAGTTCACGGCGTGCGCGTTCACCATCTCCTCGCTGATCGTGGCTCCCCAGCCGGTCACGAGCCCGAGCACCACACGGCGCGATCCGCTCTCGCGGACGGCGCGCGCCACCTCCCACCCGCCGACGTCCGCCATCCCGAGATCCGAGAGCACCACGTCGAACCGGCTCGCCCGGAAGCGCTCGATGCCGTCGGTCCCTGAGGACGCGGTCTCGACCTCATGGCCCGCCTGCTCGAGAGCATCGCGCAGCACGGCGAGGATCTCGGTCTCGTCGTCGACCACGTGGATCCGCGCGCGCGCGGACGCCTCGAAGCGCGGCCGCCTCGGCGCGGCGGCGCCTTCGACGTCCGTGCCGGGAATGAGGATCCGCACGACCGTGCCCGACCCGGGCGTGGTCTCGACCTCAACGGTCCCCTTGTGGCGGGACACGATGCCATAGACCATGGAGAGTCCGAGGCCGTTGCCCGACATGCCCTTGGTGGTGAAGAAGGGCTCGAACATGCGGCTCCGGACGTCCTCGGTCATGCCGATCCCTGTGTCGGCCACCTCGAGGATGGAGTTCTTCCCCTCGGCCCGGCAGCGGATCGCGATGGTTCCCCCCTCGGGGAGCGCGTCGACCGAGTTGAAGATCAGGTTGGTCAGCGCCTCGCGGATCTCGGCCCGGGACCCGAGGATCGGCAGCGGATCGCGCGCGTCGATGGTCACGTCCAGCTTGACCCCGCGCCGCTCGCTCTCGTTCTTCCACTTGCCGCGCGTGATCTCGACCACCTCGTCCGCGATCTCGGCGAGGTCGAGTACCTCGTGGGCGCGGTCCTCGCGTACGCGGCTGAACTGCTGGATGCGCCGCACGGCCTCGCCGCCGTCCATCGCCGCCTGTCGGATCACATTGAGGCCCGACGCCATCTCCGGATCGCTGACGCGCATGAGCAGGAGCTGGGTACGGCCCAGGATGATCCCGAGGTTGTTGTTGAAGTCGTGGGCCACGCCGGCGGCCAACTCGCCCAGCGC
>JAEHDN010000285.1 GCA_016880395.1 Candidatus Eiseniibacteriota bacterium | reverse complement strand
TGGCCGAGGGCCGGCGCCCGCGCGACGGGCGCCGCGACGCTTGACCCGGACGGCAACCCCTCCGTAGAATCGCCCCGCTTTCCTTCGAGCCGCCTGCGCGCGCCGTGTTCCGCTCCGTCGCGCGTTCCCGTCGATCCCGGGGAAACGTGTCCGTCCAAGAAACCCGCCGCGAGAAGCTCGATGCCCTGACCGCGAGCGGCATTCAGCCGTACGCCTACGCCTTTCCGGTCACGCACCGGTCCGCCCGCATCCGGAGCGAGGCCGCGGCGCTCGAAGCCTCCGCGGAGCGCGTGCGGATCGCCGGACGCCTGATCACGAAGCGCGGCCATGGCAAGGCGTCCTTCGCCCACGTGAAGGACGCGGACGGCGCGATCCAGATCTACCTCCGCGAGGACGCGCTCGGCCAGGAAGCGTACGAGCGGGCGCTCGCGCTCGACCTGGGGGACTGGGTCGGGATCGAGGGGATCGTCTTCACGACGCGGACCGGCGAGGTCACCGTGCGCGCCGAGCGCGTGGAGCTGCTCGCGAAGTCGCTCCGCCCGCTCCCGGAGAAATGGCACGGCCTCTCCGACGTCGAGACCCGCTACCGCCAGCGCTACGCGGATCTCGCCGTCAACGACGACGTCCGCGCCGTGTTCCGCGCGCGAGCCGCCATCGTGCGCGCGCTGCGCGAGTTCCTCGACGCACGCGGCTATCTCGAGGTGGAGACGCCCGTGCTGCAGCCGCTGTACGGCGGCGCCACGGCCCGGCCTTTCGTCACCCATCACAACGCGCTCGACCGGAAGCTCTACCTCCGCATCGCCGTGGAGCTGTATCTGAAGCGGCTCATCGTCGGCGGGCTCGACCGCGTATACGAGGTGGCGAAGACGTTTCGGAACGAGGGCATCGACCGATTCCACAACCCCGAGTTCACGATGCTCGAGTTCTACCAGGCCTACGCGGACTACGAGGAGATGATGCAGGTCACCGAGGATCTGCTCCTCCACGTGGTGCGCGCGGTCCACGGCTCCCTCGAGGTCGTGTTCGACGGACGGCAGATCGACTTCTCGCCCCCCTGGCCCCGGGTGTCCTTCCTGGAGGCGGCGCGGCGGGGGCTCGGGGTCGACCGGCTGCCCGACGACGAGGCCGGGCTGCGCGCGCTCGCGGAGCGGGCGGGGATCGCGGTCGATCCCAAAGTCACCCACGGAAAGGTGCTCGACGAGATCGTTTCGGCCACGTTCCAGTCCGGGATCACCTCCCCGACGTTCCTGATCGACCATCCGCGCGACATCTCGCCGCTCGCCAAGGCGAAGCGGGGGGATCCCCGCGTGGTCGAGCGGTTCGAGCTGATCCTCGCCGGCATGGAGGTCGCGAACGCGTTCTCCGAGCAGAACGATCCGGCCGAGCAGCGCCGCGCCTTCGAAGCGCAGCTCGAGCAGCGGCGGCGCGGCGACGACGAGGCCCAGCTCCTCGACGCCGACTACCTCCGTGCGCTCGAGCTGGGGATGCCTCCGACGGGCGGCGTGGGGATCGGTGTCGACCGGCTCGTCATGCTCCTCACCGACTCGCGCTCCATCCGCGACGTGGTGCTCTTCCCGCAGATGCGGCCCGAGGAAGGCGAGGAAGGCTGATCCCGCTCGCCGCGGGCCCGGGACGCTGATGGGCTACGTCTGGATCATCGCCTCGCGCTACCTGCGCTCCAAGAGGCGCCTCAACTTCATCACGCTGGTGAGCCTCCTCGCCGTCGGAGGTGTGCTGATCGGGGTGGCGGCGCTCACCATCGTCCTCTCCGTGATGAACGGGTTCGAGGACCAGGTGCAGCAGCGGATCGCCGGGACGAACGCGCACGTGGCGGTCCTCGGCGGAGACGACGCGCCCATCCCGCCCGATCCGGCGCTCGAGCGCGTCATCTTGCGAACGGTGCCCGACGGGCGCCTCGCTCCCTTCGTCTACGGCAAGGTCATGGTGGCCTCGCGCCATGGCATCGACGGGATGGTGCTGAAGGGAGTGGACCCGGACCGGGAGCGGCAGGTCACGGACATCCTGGCCCGGCTCTCACCCCCGAACGGATCGTTCGAAGGCGGCGATCTCGACGGCATCGCCCTGGGCCAGGAGCTGGCCTCGCGGCTCCGCGTCATCCGCGGGGACATCATCCTGATCAGCGTCCCGACCGACGAGGGAGGGCTCCTCGGAGGCACGCCGCGGACGCGCCGGCTCCGTGTCAGCTCCATCTTCCGGTCCGGGCTCTACGAGTACGATTCCTCGTTCGGTGTGGTCCCGATGCACACCGCGCAGGACTTCTTCGCGCTCGGCTCCGACGTGACGGGCTACCAGCTCCGGATTCCCGACATGTTCCGAGCGCAGGAGGTCTCGCGCCATCTCGACGCCGCGCTCGGCCCCGGCTACCGCACGACCAACTGGATCGACCTCAACCGGAACCTGTTCGCCTGGATGCGCATCGAGAAGGCGGTCATGTTCACGATCCTGATCCTGATCGTGATCGTGGCCGCGGTGAACATCGTGTCGAGCCTGGTCATGCTCGTGCTGGAGAAGCGGCGGGACATTGGGGTACTCCGCACCATGGGGGTCACCCCCCGCGGAATCATGCGGATCTTCCTGCTGCAGGGGACGCTGATCGGGCTCGCCGGAACCGGGCTCGGACTGGGGCTCGGATGCGCCGTTTCGTTCGCCCTCGGCCGCTACAAGCTCCTCCACCTGCCGGGGGAGATCTACTTCATCGACACCCTGCCGGTCAAAATGCAGTGGCACGATTTCGTGTTCGTCGCGGTCGCCGCCACGCTCACCTGCTTCCTGGCGAGCCTCTACCCCGCGTGGCAGGCGGCCAGGCTTGCCCCGGTGCAGACGATCCGCTATGAATGACGGCTCTGCGGACGGGCTCGCCGTCGAGGCGACCGGTCTCGCGAAGACGTACCAGGAGGGGATGGCGCCCGTGGAGGTGCTTCGCGGCGTCGATCTCGTCGTCCGGCCGGGGGAGATGGTGGCGGTGGTGGGCGCGTCGGGCTCAGGGAAGTCGACCCTCCTCCACCTGCTCGGGGGCCTGGACGCGCCGACGGCCGGCCAGGTCCGGGTTGGCGGCGAGCCGATGACCACGCTGAACGAGGAAGGGCGCTCCCGCCTCCGCGCCCGAGCGGTCGGGTTCGTGTTCCAGTTCCACCAGCTCCTGCCGGAGTTCACCGCGCTCGAGAACGTGATGATGCCCGGCTGGATCGCGGGAGGGCGGGCGGAAGCGGAGGCTCGCGGACGGGCGGAGGAACTCCTGCGGGACCTGGACCTGCTCGAGCGGGCGGAGCACAAGCCGGCGGAGCTTTCGGGCGGGGAGCAGCAGCGGGTGGCCGTGGCGCGCGCCTTGCATCGAAGGCCCGCAGTCCTGCTGGCGGATGAGCCGACGGGCAACCTGGACCGGAACGCCGCCCAGGGGCTGATCGCGATCCTAGAGAGGTACCGGAGGGAGCACGGGCAAGCCACTGTGATCGTGACACATAACCCGGACCTGGCTGCTGCCGCCGATCGCGTCCTCCTGCTTGAGGAGGGGCGGCTCAGGCCGATGAACGTATAGAAACCCCGGGTCCTGCATCTAAAGGGTCGGTACGGAGGGGAGCGCCATCCCATGCAGTGTCAGGTATGCGGCAAGCGACCGGCGGTCGTCCACTACACACAGATCGAGAACCAGAAGAAGTCGGAGTACCACCTCTGCGAGAAGTGCGCGGAGGAGCGCGGGTATCACACCTCGCTCAACAAGTCGAAGTTCTCGGTGGGGGATTTGCTGGCCGGCATGGTCGATCAAACGGGGGGCAGCGAGGAGTCCAAGCTGGGACGCGTGCGCTGTCCGCGCTGCCACATGGTCTACTCCACCTTCAAGGAGTCGGGGCGGCTCGGGTGCTCGGAGTGCTATGAGACCTTCCGGGCCCAGCTGAAGCCGCTCCTCCGGCGGATCCACGGCAGCACCCGCCACTCGGGGAAGAGCCCCGTGAAGGACTCGGCGCGGGTCGCGCTCCGGCGCGAGGTCCAGCGCCTCCACGAGGACATGCAGAAGGCGATCGAGCACGAGGAGTTCGAGACCGCGGCCCGCTTGCGCGATCAGATCCGTTCCATCGAGGCGAGCGGCGGTCGGACGCCGGGAGAAGCGGAGGCGCGATGAAGCTCACGAAGCTGGCGCGGAATCTCGGCGGATGGCTGGACGGGTCCGGCCCGTCGGCCGAGGTGGTGCTGAGCACGCGGGTGCGCCTCGCTCGGAACCTGCGCGAGGTGCCGTTCACGCATCGCGCGCGCGAGGAGCAGCTCGCCATGGTCTACTCGAGCGTGCTCTCCGCGGTTCGCAAGACGCCGGCGCTCATTTCGTCGGCCTCGCTCACCATGCGGGAGCTCACTCCGGTCGACCGCCAGTTCCTGGTGGAGCGGCATCTCATCTCGCACGACCTGGCGGACAACGGCCGCCTGCGCGGATTGCTCGTGGTTCCGGACGAGAGCGTCTCCGCGATGGTCAACGAGGAGGATCATCTCAGGCTCCAGGCGCTGGCTTCGGGATTCCAGCTCCGGTCCGCCTGGGAGTCGATCAACTCCATCGATGATGAACTGGGGCAGGACCTCGACTATGCTTTCAGCGAGGATCTCGGATACCTGACCGCCTGCCCGACGAACGTCGGTACGGGGATGCGCGCTTCGGTGCTCATCCACCTTCCGTCGCTGGTCCTGACCAAGCAGATCGGACGCGTGCTGCAGGGCATCAACCAGGTCGGCCTGGCCGTGCGGGGCTTCTACGGCGAGGGCTCGCAGATCATGGGCAACTTCTTCCAGATCTCGAACCAGACGACGCTCGGTCAGAGCGAGAAGGAAACCGTCGAGGGGCTCGAGCGCGTCACGCGCCAGATCATCGACGCCGAGCAGCGCGCGCGGGACGAGCTCCTGAAGGATGCGCGGGTCCAGATCGAGGACAAGATCTGGAGGGCGTACGGGACGCTCCGGCACAGCCGGGTCATCTCGTCCCAGGAGGTCGTGAACCTGTCGTCCGCCGTCCGGTTCGGCGTGGCGCTCGCGATCCCTGGGCTCGCCTCGGTGCGGACCTTGAACGAGATCTTGATCCGCACGCAGCCGGCGCACGTTCAGCTGGCGGCGGGCAAGGAACTGGAACAGCGGGAACGGAACGTCCTTCGCGCGGATCTCGTGCGGTCCCTCCTGGACCAGAACGAGGCGAGCGCGGTCAATCCGAATTGAGCTCGATGGCCTAGGGGAATCCCCGGAGGTTTTCGCCGATGCACGACAAGTTCACGGAGCGGGTGCGGAAGGTGATGTATCTGGCGCGGGAGGAGGCCGCTCGGCTCCAGCACGATTACATCGGGACGGAGCACCTGCTGCTTGGGGTGATCCGCGAGGGCGAGGGCATCGCCGCCACGGTGCTCAACAACCTCGGTCTCGATCTGGATGCCATCCGCCAGGCCGTGGAGAGCATGGTCGCGGCGACCGGCGGCACGCTCACGATCGGGGAGATTCCGTTCACCCCGCGGGCGAAGCGCGTGCTCGAGCTGTCGGTCGACGAGGCGCGGCAACTGGGCCACAACTATGTCGGAACCGAGCATCTCCTTCTCGGGTTGATCCGCGAGGGAGAGGGCGTCGCGGCGCGGGTCCTGCTCGAGCTGGGCGTGGATCGCAAGAAGGTGCGCGAGGAGACGCTGAAGCTCCTGGGAGGGACCCCATCCGTGTCGCAGCCCGAGCGCGAGGGAAAGGTCGAGACGCCGGCCCTGAATCAGTTCGGCCGCGATCTCACCGCGCTGGCGCGCGAGAGCAAGCTCGACCCGATCATCGGACGAGAGTCCGAGATCGAGCGCGTGATCCAGGTACTCTCCCGCCGCAAGAAGAACAACCCCATCCTCATCGGCGAGCCGGGCGTGGGCAAGACCGCCATCGCCGAGGGCCTCGCCGAGCGCATCGTCGAGAACAAGGTCCCCGAGACCCTCAAGGACAAGCGAATCGTGACCCTGGACCTGGCGGCGGTCGTGGCCGGGACCAAGTATCGCGGCCAGTTCGAGGAGCGCCTCAAGGCGGTCATGAACGAGATCCGCGAGTCCAAGGACACGATCATCTTCATCGACGAGCTCCACACGATCGTCGGGGCGGGCGGCGCCGAGGGGGCGATCGACGCCTCGAACATGCTGAAGCCCGCGCTCGCGCGCGGCGAGCTGCAGTGCATCGGCGCAACGACGCTCGACGAGTTCCGCAAGTACATCGAGAAGGACGGCGCGCTCGAGCGCCGCTTCCAGCCGATCATGGTCGATCCGCCGTCGGTCGACGAGACGATCCAGATCATCATGGGTCTCCGCGACAAGTACGAGGCGCACCACGGCGCGAAGTACACGGACGACGCCATCGTGAGCGCCGTGCGCCTGGCCGACCGCTACATCAACGACCGCTTCCTGCCCGACAAGGCGATCGATGTCATCGACGAGGCGGGCGCCTGCGCCCGTCTGTCGATCTCCGCCATCCCGACCGAGGTGCGCGAGCTGGAGAAGCAGGTCGAGGAAGTCGCCAAGGAGAAGGAGGCGTCGATCCAGCAGCAGGAGTTCGAGAAGGCGGCGCGGATCCGGGACAAGGAGAAGGAGCTCCGAGCCAAGCTTCGCGACCTCAAGAAGAATTGGACCGACATCAAGCACGAGACCCAGGCGACGGTGGACGCCGATCTCATCGGCACCGTGATCGCCCGCATGACGGGCATCCCGATCGCCCGCATCGAGGAGAAGGAATCGGAGAAGCTCCTCCGGATGGAGGATGAGATCCGGAAGTCGATCGTGGGCCAGGACGAGGCGGTCGCGGCCGTGTCGCGGGCCATCCGGCGCAACCGCGCCGGGCTGCGCGATCCGCGCCGGCCGATCGGCTCGTTCATCTTCCTGGGCCCGACCGGCGTCGGCAAGACGGAGCTGGCCCGCGTCCTCGCGCGATTCCTCTTCGACGATCCGGAGGCGCTGATCCGGATCGACATGTCGGAGTACATGGAGAAGTTCTCGGTCTCGCGCCTGATCGGAGCCCCTCCGGGCTACGTCGGGCACGAGGAGGGCGGGCAGCTCACCGAGAAGGTTCGCCGCAAGCCCTACTCGGTGGTGCTCCTCGACGAGATCGAGAAGGCCCACCCCGACGTCTTCAACATCCTGCTCCAAGTGCTGGACGACGGGATGCTGACCGACAGCCTGCGCCGCAAGGTGGACTTCAAGAACACCGTCCTCATCATGACCTCCAACCTCGGCGCCCGCCAGATCAAGGGTGGGCGGAGCCTGGGCTTCTCGGAGCGCGACGAGGAATCGGCCTACGGCGGCATGAAGCGGACGATCCTGGACGAGCTGAAGCGCTCGTTCAATCCGGAGTTCCTGAACCGGATCGACGAATCCATCGTGTTCCACCCCCTCGACCGTCCCCAGATGCAGTCGATCACCAAGATTCTTCTCTCCCAGGTCGGGGAGCGGCTCGCCGCAAACGGGATCCGCGTCGCGTTCGACGACTCCGTGGTGGATCTGCTGATCGAGAAGGGCTTCGACGCCACGCTGGGCGCCCGTCCGCTGAAGCGGAGCATCCAGAAGCTGATCGAGGATCCCCTCTCGGAGCACGTGCTCCGCGGCCAGCTCAGGGATGGAAGCGAGGTCCGGGTGGCCCGCCAGGATGATGAGCTGACATTCACGTCTTGACCCGATTTCGATACGCGTGCCGGCGTCCCGAGCGGACGCCCGCGCCGCACGCCGCCCGGCTCCTGCCGGCCGCGTCCCTGTGCGCCATCACCGTGATGCTGGCCGCCCTGTGGCTCACACCGGCCGTCGCCGGGGCGACCGAAGAGGCACCGGCGGCCCCTGCCGTGGCGGTCCCGGCCATTCCGGACTCGCTGCCCCACGCCGCCGCGTCTCCCGCCGACACGACGGGACACGGCGCGACCGTCACCATGCCTTCGGCCGGCTCGACCGTGACGGGTACAGCCGTCGCCGCGCCTCCGGTCGATTCGACGGGGCTTGGCGTGGGCGCCGCCGCGCGGCCCGACTCGGCGGCCGCTCCGCCGGTGGGCCTGGGAATTCCACCCCCGGCACCCGCGGGCCCGATCATCAAGTCCATCCGCGCCTCCGGCTTCGCGAACGTGGATTCGAGCGTCATCGTGCGGACCTTCGGGCTCCACCCCGGCGAGCCCTACACGCGCGGGGCGGTTCGAGAGGGGGTGCGCCGGCTCTTCCAGAGCGGGCTCTACACAGACGTGAACGTGGTCGACTCGCCCGTCGATGGAGGTGTCGCGCTCAATGTCATCGTGGCCGAGCGGCCGCGAGTCCACGCGGTCAAGTTCCAGGGGATCCACAAGATCGAGGAGAAGACGCTGAAGGAGAAGGTGACCAGCGTGCAAGGGCAGCTCCTCGACCCGGGGACGACCGATCTGGACGCGGGCAAGATCAAGGACGCCTACGCCGAAGAGGGCTACGCGCACGCCGAGGTGACCACCCGCACGGATCCGGCCGGCCCCGGAGCCGTGGATCTCGTCTTCACCGTGAACGAGGGCGAGAAGGTGAAGGTGCGGAACATCGTGATCCACCAGAGCAAGCCGAGCCCGGGCCTCTACGTCAAGGAGCTCAAGGGCGCCATGAAGAGCCAGCCCCCCGCGTTCCTGAAGAGCGGTGTGTACAAGCCGTCGCAGCTCGAGACCGACATGACCCAGCTCCGGCTCCACATGCGGAGCCGCGGCTACAAGGACGCCGACGTGGATTCAATCCATCCGGATTTCTCCAAGGATGGCAAGGGAGTCGATCTCCACGTCTACCTGCACGAGGGCGAGCGCTACCGCTTCGGGAACGTGACCTGGAGCGGGAACGTCTCCGTACCGACGGCCGCGCTCGACCTGGTGACCGTGATCATCCGCTCCGCTCCTTACAGCGAGCCCCAGATCCACAAGACGCTCGAGGGGGCGTACACGCTGTACCAGGAGCAGGGCTACCTCTACCTGTCGATCGACCCCAAGTTCACGGAGCGAGGCTCCATCGTGGACGTGGAGTTCGTCATCCAGGAGGGCTACCGCTCGCGGGTGGCGGATCTCCAGATCGTCGGCAACACCCGGACCAAGGAGAACGTCATCCGTCGCGAGGCGTCCGTGCGGCCGGGGGACACCTTCCGGAGATCCTCGCTGGTCCGGACCCAGCGCGACATCTTCGCCCTCGGGTTCTTCCAGGACGTGACGGTGGACTACGAGCCGACGGGAGACAGCGCCGACATCAAGCTGACGCTCAAGGTGCAGGAGAAGCAGACCGGGACGGCGAGCGCGGGAGCCGGGTTCGCGAGCAGCACCGGTCTGACGGGGTTCGTCGAGCTGGGGCACAACAACCTCTTCGGGAACGGCCAGTCCATCAACCTCCACCTCGAGCGCGGCGGCAAGCGGAGCAGCTTCGAGCTCTCGTTCACGGACCCGTGGTTCCGGGACACCCCGCTCACGCTCGGGTTCAGCCTCTTCAACACCCAGCGGGAGTACGACGTGTACGATCGGCGCGACGTGGGAGGAGGCGTGCGCGTCGGGCGTCCCGTGTCATGGCCGGACTACACGCGGGCGCTCATCTCCTACGATCTCCGGAACGTCACCCTGAGCGACTTCGTCGCGCCCACGCTCGGGGAGTCGAGCAACCTGACCTCCCTCCGCCAGACCGACTGGCCGCGCCTGGTCAGCAGCATCACCCTGAGCTTCATCCGGACCAGCACGGACAACCCCTTCTACGCCAGCCGGGGGTCCCGCATGAGCTGGGTCCAGACGTTCGCGGGCGGACCTCTGGGAGGGGTGGAGCAGTTCTACAAGGGCGTGGTGGACGTGAAGAGCTACTCGAGGCTCACCGGACCGTTTGTCCTCATGGTCCGGGGGAGGACGGGGTTCCTGGGGGGGGAGAGCGTGCCCGAGTACGAGCGCTTCCGGCTCGGGGGGACAACCTCGGACTATATCCGCGGTTATCCCGATTACTATATCGTCCCTCGCGCGAACATCACGAAGAGCCCGGTGACGGGGACGGTCCTGGAACGGTACCCGGGCGGGCGGCGGATGCTGATCGCTGGGGCAGAGATCCAGTTCCCGATCGCCGAGCCGCTCCACGCGCTCCTCTTCTTCGACGCGGGGAACACGTGGAACTCGACCCGCGACGTCGATCTGGGGGACCTGAGGAGGGCGGTCGGGTTCGGATTCCGGTTCGAAGTCCCTGCCCTGGGGCGGATTGGATTCGATCTGGGCTATGGGCTCGATCGGGAGGAGGGGGCCGGCTGGCGGACCCACTTCCAGCTCGGTAACACACTCTGATGCAAGGAGTTGGCTTATGACTCGACAGCGCCCATGGCGTGCGGTACTCTGGCTGGGGGTCACGGCCTTGGCCCTAGTGGCGGGCCCCTCTGGCGCACGGGCGGACATCAAGGTCGGGTTCATTGACTCGGACCGGATTTTTGCCGAGTATCCGAAGACTCGGGAAGCCCAGGACTCGTTCAACCGCGAGGTGCAGGAGCTCTCCCGTACCGCCAAGGAGAAGAAGACCGAGATTGACGAGCTCCAGAAGAAGCTCGACCAGCAGGGCCCGATGCTGAGCGAGGCCAAGCGGGACGAGCAGAATCGGGAGCTGCAGCGGAAGGTTGCGGAATACGAGCGCTTCGTCCAGACCAACTGGGGTCCGGGCGGCCGGATCACGAAGCTGAACGAAGAATTCTTGAAGCCGATCGTGGACCGGGTGCACGCGCTCGTGTCCGAGATTGGCACGCAGGAGGGTTACTCCCTGATCCTCGACGCGGTCGACGGCAACATCATCTTCGGCGACCACACGCTCGATTTGACCGACCGGATCCTGGTCGGGCTGCGCGAGGAGGATGAGGGAAAGCGGACGCCCGGGAAGCTGCCCCAGGCGCCCAGTACCGGACCCAGCGGCACCACCAGCGGCCAGTCCGGCGCGGGCACGAACACGTCCAGCAACGGCGGCAAGGTCGATTAGGTAGTTCGACCTCCCCGTTCGGGAGCGTGGACGAGCTCGTCCACGGCACGGAGCCTAGGATGAAAGTGACCCTGGAGACGGTCGCCAAGGCGATCGACGGAACGGTCGTCGGGGACGGTTCCATCGAGATCACCGGCGTCGCCGGCATTCGAGAGGCCCGCGAGGGCGAGCTCACCTTCCTGGCGCATCCCCGCTACGAGGAGTACCTGGAACAGACCCGGGCCTCCGCCGTCATCGTCGCCGAGAACCACCGCAGCACCGGCAAGACCCTCGTCCAGAATCCCAATCCCTACCTGGCGTTCCTCAAGGCCGTCCGCTTCTTCCAGGGCGAGGCGTGCCCCCCGGTCCCCGGCATCCATGCGAGCGCCGTGGTGGCGGAGAGCGCGCTCGTGGATCCCACGGCCCAGCTCGGCCCGCACGTGGTCCTCGAGGAGGGAGTTCGCATCGGTCCCCGGACGGCCATCCAGGCCGGATGCTTCGTGGGAGCGAATGCCACCGTCGGGGCGGACTGCGTGCTCTATCCCAACGTGACCCTTCGTGAGGGATGCGAGCTCGCGGATCGGGTGATCGTGCACTCCGGCACCGTGATCGGAAGCGACGGATTCGGATTCATCCGCGACGGGGGGGTCAACCGCAAGCTGCCCCAGGTGGGCAACGTGGCGGTGGAGGACGACGTGGAGCTGGGCGCGTGCGTGACCATCGACCGAGCGACCACAGGCACCACGCGAATCGGCGCGGGGAGCAAGATCGACAACCTCGTCCAGATCGCCCACAACGTCCAGATCGGGCGGAACTGCATCATCGTCGCGCAGGTCGGCATCTCGGGCAGCACGGTCCTGGGGGACAACGTGACCCTGGCCGGTCAGGTGGGAGTCGTGGGGCACATCGAGATCGGCTCGGGCGCGATGGTGGGGGCCAAGTCCGGCATCTCGAAGTCGGTCCCTCCCGGGGAGAAGATGTTCGGCGCCCCGGCCCAGCCGCTCGCCGTGGCCAAGCGGATCGAGGCCAGCGTACGGAACCTTCCCGAGCTGATCCAGACGGTGCGCCGCTTGAAGCGCCGCCTCGATCAGCTCGAGGGCTCCCGCTCGCACCAGTGAGCACGCCCAGCCAGCGTACCATCGCCCGCCCCGTGTCCTACCAGGGGGTGGGCCTCCACACCGGGGCCCCATGCCGGGTCGAGTTCCGCCCGGCGCCTCCCGGGTCTGGTCTCAAATTCGTCCGGCTGGATCTGCCGGGGCAGCCGGAGATCCCCGTCAATCCCCGCTACGCGCGCGCGGACATGGATCAGATGCGGCGCACGATCCTCAAGAACGGCCAGGCGGAAGTCCACACCGTGGAGCACATCCTCGCGGCCGCCGCGGGCCTCGGCATCGACAATCTTGTCATCGCCCTCGACGCGCAGGAGCCTC
>JAEHDN010000039.1 GCA_016880395.1 Candidatus Eiseniibacteriota bacterium | reverse complement strand
GTCACCGCGCGGCGCTCGTCGCGAAGCGCGCGAAGTAGCTTCCGGACTTCCAGCGCGGCCGGTCGACGCGATCCGCGGTGTCCCGGATCAGATCGATGAGGATCTCGTTCCAGAGGGCGGCGGCGGCGTGATCCACCGGCTGCTCGAGATCGTCCGAGG
The DNA here is from genome assembly GCA_016880395.1 of Candidatus Eiseniibacteriota bacterium. Lineage (GTDB taxonomy): Bacteria > Eisenbacteria > RBG-16-71-46 > SZUA-252 > SZUA-252 > WS-9. The sequence continues at coordinate 8,683 of JAEHDN010000039.1, read as the reverse complement.
GAGCGTGGTAGCGATCGCGCCTCCACCGCCGGAGGATCTCCTCGGCCTGCGTCCCGGACGCGTAGCCCGTGACGAACGAGACCGAGGGCACGCCCGCGCGGATCAGGTTGTACTGGTCGCTCCGGATGAAGAGATTCCGCTGCGGCTCGGGGTCACGCTGCGTCGCCACGCCGTGCCGGCGCGCGACCTCGGTCGCGCGGTCGCCGAGCGTCGACTCGTCGAGGCCGAACACGATCATGTGCTCGAGGGGGACGATCGGGAGCACCATGTCGACGTTCAGCTCGGCGACGATCCGCGCCATCGGCACCGGGGGATGGAGCACGAGGTCGGCCGAGCCGTAGAGCCCTTCCTCCTCACCCGTCAGAGTCGCGATGAGGACCGACCGGCGGGGCCGCTGGCCATGCTCGAGCGCGCGCGCGACCTCGAGGAGCGTCGCCACGCCCGACGCGTTGTCCATCGCGCCGTTGTAGACCGAGTCCCCCGAGACCGGCGCGCCGACGCCCAGATGGTCGAGGTGCGCGCTGAGGAGGACGTATTCGTCCCGGAGCTTGGGGTCCGACCCTCGGATCACGCCGATGACGTTGGGCGACCGTACACGCCACGAACGCTCCTCCACGTGTGCGCGGATGCGGACCGGCATGGGAAAGGACGGCATGGGCGACCCGTCCTTGGCCAGTCGCGCGATCTCCTCCCAGGTGTGTGGCGATCCACGGAAGAGCGCGGGTGCGCTCGCCGGGTTGAGACGCATGCCGAATCGCTGGCCCGCGAACTCCTCCCCGGCGCTGTCGTCCAGGGCGAGTCCGGCCGCGCCGCGGTTCGCCGCATAGCGCGACCAGCCGGCCTCCATCGAGGCCGGGTTGGGGATCACGATCCATCCGATCGCCCCGGCCGCCCGGAGCCGCGCCCACCGCTCCGCTGCAAACTGGGCGTGTGCGCGGAGCGGATTGGGCACGGCGGAAGGGCCTGCGCTCACGAAGACGACGATCTTCCCGCGGAGGTCCTGCCCTTTCAGGTCGTCGTAGTGGGCTTCGGGGGCGACCACGGCGTACCCGACGAAGGCCGCCTCGGCGTCCACGTCGCGATCCATGTCGAAGCTCTTCTGGAAGGTCACGTCGTCCCCCGGACGGAGGGACCACGGCGCGCCGCCGGGGGGGGCGATCTCCACCTTCGAGCGCGCCTCGTCGATCGTGCGCGCGACGAAAGGCACCTCCTGGAAGTAGCCGGCTGGACCGAGCGAGTCGACCCCAAGGCGGCGGTAGGTCGCCGCGACGTAGTCCGCGGCGCGGCGGTACTCGTCGGTGCCGGTCCGCCGGCCCCTCATCGAGTCGGCGGCGAGCACGCGGACGTGCCCCCACCAGGCCGAATCCGCGCTCTCGGCGCGGGCGCAGCCGGAGGCGAGGGCGGCCAGGAAGGTCGCCGCCGCGATCGTCCGAGTGAGGTGCGGGGAGTTACGAAGGCAGAGTTGCATACTGTATACAATATTCCCAAACGGGCTTCGCGTCAACCCGGTCGGACCCCCGCATCCAGCCCGGCACGCCCGAGCAGCGAGTGCGTCAGGGACCCCGCGATATCGTCCAGGCGGAACCAGACCGCGTGGAGCGCGCTCCCCATCCGCTGGCCCGCGTTCACGCAGATCGTCGCCCCGAGGCGCTCCGCGAAGCGGCCCGAGACGGCGGGGGACTCATGAATGTGCCCATGGAGCCCGAGAACCGGGTGGCGCCGCTCGAGGAAGCGGCGCGATTCGCGCGAGCCCACGTGCACCCCACGCGCGATCTGGTCCAGCGCGGTGCCGTAGGGCGGCCCGTGGAACACGCAGATGAGAGGCTCCTCCGTGGACGGCAGCTCGCGCTCGAGCGCTTCCAGCTCCGCGGCGAGCGACTCCCTGCGCTCGCGCCCTCGAAACGTGTAAGCACGGAGTCCGCCGTCCGGCTCGCTCCGGAAGCCCTCCATCTTCGCGGCGGCCGCGAGGCCCTCTTCCCAGCGGTCCCAATCCTTCATCGCGAAGGGCGTGATGGGAACCGACGCGAGCCCGGCCACCCATCCGTATTCCAGAAATGGAACCACGCGCCCGTGGATCGCGTGGGTCCCGCCGAGTCCCGCGTCCAGGAGGGGCGGCAGGCTCGCCTTCCAGTCGTCGTTCCCGGGAATGTGGAAGATTTCCGCGGCGCCCGGCTTCGACCGGTACTCGCGCAGGAGGGGAACCAGGACCTCCTCGTAGAAGCGGCGCTGCGTGGCCACGTCGGTGTGCGGCGCGAGATCACCGCCCAGGATCAACGCGCGGACGCGCAGCCGCCACGCGGTCTCGAAGAGCTCACGATAGAGGCCCGTGTGGCCGTGGAGATCGGAGGCGTAGAGGACGTCGGCGGTGGTGTGGTCGGAGCGGGGATCGGACACGGTCGGCTCGCTACGGGGTGGGCGGCGATCAGTCGTTGGCTCGAACCTCGGTCAAGACCCAGCGGTTCCCGGCGGGCGCGGCGGCGAGCGTCACCTTGAGGTCGCGCACGCCGCGGCGGCCTCCCCAGTCGGCGCTCCACAGGGCGGTCGCGGTGGCCGCAGGCTTCGTCTTCCGGCCGACCTCGAGGCGCGTCACCTGGAACGACAGGGTCTTCACGAGGCGAAGCTGGTCTCGAAAGAGGAAGAGCGCGGCATTGTGCGTGATGGCGGACGTGGGCGGCGAGCCGGGCTCGAGGGTGATTCGCACGGTCGTGGTGTCCACGAGACCCGCGAGCCGGTCGGCGTCGGATGCGAGCCACGCCTCCTCCACGGCGGCGAAGAGGCGAAGCGGCGAGTCTTCGGCGTTGCGAGACGGAGGCGGGACCTCGGGCGTCGGAGCCTCGTCGGCGCGCGCCAGGGGCGTTGCCAGGAGGACGGCGAGGAGAGAGCCGCTCAGGACGATGCCGAGTCTTGGGACCAAGGCCGTTCGCAGACCACGCATGCTGCGATCCTCCGCTCCGCGCGCCGCGCGGCGGAGCCCGGGCCGGCTACCCGCGGGTCTTCGCGCTCCGCGTCGGAGCCTGGGCCTGCTTCCGTCGCAGACCCGCCCCCTCGAGGTAGAGCTGGGTGTCGAGCGCCAGCGCGCTCGCCACGTAGACCGAGGAGTAGGTGCCGAACACCACGCCCACCATCATCGTGAACGAGAAGTCGTGGAGCACCTCGCCCCCGAGAAGGAAGAGCGCGAGCACGGTCAGGAACACCGTGAAGGACGTGATGACGGTCCGGCTCAAGGTCTCGTTCACCGCGATGTTCATGACCTTCTCCGGCGGCTCGCGCCGGAGCGACTGCTTCCGCTCCCGGATCCGGTCGAAGACCACGATGGTGTCGTTGATCGAGAACCCGGCGATCGTCAGGAGGGCCGCGACCACGTTGAGCGTGACCTCCCGGTTCGTGATGGAGACGGCGCCGAGCGAAATGAAGACGTCGTGGAAGAGAGCGACGACCGCGCCGAGCGAATATCGCCAGTCGTAGCGGAAGGCCACGTACACGAGGATCAGCCCGAGGGCGAGGAAGATGGCTTTGAGCGCGGCGGTGCGCAGCTCACCCCCCACACGCGGACCGACCGTCTCCACGCGGCGGATGTCCACAGTCGCCCCGGGGTTCGCGATCGCGACGGCCTCGCGCACGCGGGGAGCCGGGTCCACCTTGTGGATCTCCTGCAGGCCTATGCGCACGAGGTACTGGCCCGGCACGTTGAGCGCCTGGATCTCCGACCCGGTGAATCCGGCCTCGTCCACGGCCCGCCGCACGTCGTCGACCGGCAGCGGCGGCGTGACCTGGATCTCGATCAGCGTCCCGCCCGTGAAGTCGACGCCGTACCGGGGTCCGCCGTGCACGATCAGCGACACGATGGAAGCCAGGATGCAGAGGCCCGATATCCAGTAGGCAATGTGGCGGCGCCCCATCCAGTTGACATTCACGCCATGAAGGATCTCGAGCACCTGTTCTCCTTTGTGCGCCGCGCGCTAGATGCTGATCGTGCTGACCTTCCGCCGGAGCGACCAGGCGTCGAAGATCATCTTCGAGACGCCGACGGCGGTGATCATGTTGATGATGAGGCCGATGGAGAGCGTGATCGCGAACCCGCGAATGGGCCCCGTGCCGAACCACATGAGGGCCACCGCCGAGAGAAGCGTGGTCACGTTCGCGTCGACGATGGTCCGGTACGCGCGGGCATAGCCGGTCTCGATCGCGTTGAGCACCGTGCGCTTGTTCCGGAGCTCCTCGCGAATGCGCTCGAAGATGAGGACGTTCGCGTCGACGGCCATGCCGATCGTGAGCACGATGCCCGCGATGCCGGGTAGCGTGAGCGTGGCGTGGAAGCCCGCCATGGCGGCGAGGAGGCCGATGATGTTGAGCAGGAGCGCCGCCACGGCGACGAGGCCGGACAGGCGGTAGTACACCAGCATGAAGACCACGACCATGAACGCCCCGACCGCGCCCGCGCGGAGGCCCTTGTCGATCGAATCCTGACCCAGGGAGGCCCCCACCGTGCGCTCCTCGACGATATTGACCGGCGCCGGAAGCGCGCCCGACCGGAGCACGATGGAGAGGTTCTGGGCCTCCTCCTCGGTGAACGATCCCGTGATCGAGCCGTGGCCGCCCGGGATCCGCTCGCGGATGTTGGGCGCCGACTGGACACGCTGATCGAGCACGATGGCGAGTCGGCGCTGCACGTTCCTCGCGGTGATGTCGGCGAAGAGCGAGCCGCCCCGGCTGGTGAGGTTGAACGAGACACCGGGCGACCCGGGGCGCTCCTGGTCGAGGTCGAGGCGCATCTGGGCGCTCGCGACCTCGGTGCCCTTCATCTGGGGCTCCTTGTCGAGCACGTACAGGTTCCGTCCGCTCCGGCCCTGCAGCTCGGTCTCGTGCGAGTCCCAGGCGACGCTCGCGTCCATCACGAAGGAGGAGTCGGTCCGGACCACGTTGAGCATGGAGTCGAGCGCCGCGACCTCGGACGACAGGGCGAAGCTCTCCGAGCCCTGCGCCACCGTGAGGAACCGGCCCGTGAAGGGATGACGGAGCGAATCCGACCCGGTCGTGTCGGCGCCGGCGCCTCCGAGCTTGCGTGCGAAGTATCCATCGATGCGGTTGAAGAGCGCCCGGCTCTCGTCGTCCGTCTTGACGATCTTGAACTCGAGGAGGGCGGTCTGGCCGATCAGCTCCTTGGCTCGGCCCTGGTCGAGCAGGCCGGGGAGCTGGACGAGGATGCGGTTGTCTCCCTGCTTCTGGATGGTCGGCTCCGCGACGCCGAACTGGTCGATTCGGTTGCGGATGATCTGCATGGCCTGGTCGACCGCGTTCTTCGCCTCGGCCGGCCCGAGCTTCGACTTGTCGACCTCGAGGAGGAGATACATCCCGCCCTGGAGGTCGAGGCCCAGCTTGATCGCCTTGTCGCGGAGCTTGGCCATGCTCTCGAGGCGGGCGCGGTCGGCATCGTTCGTGGCCGCGGCGGGGCGCGCTTGGAGCACTTCCTGGCGCTGCGCGGGGCTCATGGCATAGAAGCGGAAGGTTGGCCAGAGGGTCCAGACGCAGATGGCCAGTCCGATCAGCGTTCCAAACAGCTTGCGGCGGTCGCTCGGTGTCACGCCCTACCCCCAGAAAACCGATACTCGAAGGTGGAATGAGAACGCCGGAATCTACCCGAGGGGGTGGGGTCAAGTCAATCCAAGAGATTCACCTGCCGGAGGTTCCGCCCGCGGAGGGAGGAGCGAGCTCGAGGAGAAATCCCTCGGGATTTCCGGGCATGAGGTCGCGCCCGGCGCCGGCGTGGATCGCGTCCCCGAGCATCGAGCTCTCCAGATCCCGGCGCAGCCCCACCGCGTAGCGCGCCCCTTCGGCTGCCCGTGCGCGCAGGGAGTCGGGGGCGAGGTCCTCCGGTCGAGCGTGCCAGCCCTTCCGGTGCGCGAGATAGAGAAGGGTGGGGTTCCCGCCGTCGAGCGCCACGATCCGGGTATCCGGAGGCGTCCCGTCCCGAACGAGCTGCGCGATCCGAGCGGCTGGCGATCGGGACGGGTCCTCGCGCCTCCAGTAGGAGACGAGCCGCGATCCGCTCAGCACGACCACACCCGCGAGGAGTACACCCAGAGCACCCACGCGCCACGCGCGGCCCCGGCCGGGGGCGAGCGCGGCGGCGACGGCGCGCCCCATCGTCATGCAGAGCGGCGGCAGGAGCGGGAGCTGGTAGTGCTCGTGGACGTAGTTTCCGCGCGCGACCAGGATCAGATAGACCGCGAGCGCCGCGAGCCAGACGTCGGGGAGCGCCGCGCGCCGACCACGTCGCGGGAGCAGGAGTCCCGCGATCGCGAGCGGCACGCCCGCCCAGGTCAGATGACGCTCGGCGAGACTCCGGAGGAACACGCCGGCCCAGAACTCCCCGCTCGCGACGAGACGCCAGTTGCCCCACTTGTCCGAGCCGTACTCCCAGATGCCGAAGGTCACACCCCCGTCGCGGTAGAGGGCGTGCGCGTGCGCGTACCAGAGCGCGACGGGCACGAGAACGAGCACGGCGAACACCCAGAGCGCCGGGCGCCTCACGAGCCCCCACCCCCACGTGGCCCACGCGAGGTAGAGGAGCGGCAGCCCGAGGTAGAGGCAGGGCAGCTTGAGGAGGCAGGCCATCGCCGTGGCCAGGACGGCGAGCGCGTACCACAGCCGCGCGCCCGTCCTGGTCCAGCGATCGAACGCGTGGATCGCGGCGACGCTCGCGCAGAGCATGCCCGACTCGGGCATGAAGGCGCGTCCGTAGTAGACCGAGAGCGGGAGCACCGCGAACAGAGCGGCCGCGGCGAGCGCCGCACGCTCGTCCTCCATCGAGGCACGGGCCACCCTGTAGACGAGGAAGGCCGTGAGCGTCGAGAGGAGCGCCGCGAGGAGCCGGCCCCAAGCCTCGGACGGACCGAGCGCCGCGTACAGGAGAGCGACCGTGTAAGGGAATGCGGGGAACTCGGACTCGACGTACCCGGAGCCCGATCCACCCCAGTCCACCTGCGGGTGGAGCAGCCGGTAGCCGTTCTCGTGGAAGTTGCGCGCCATGGCGGCCGTGTCGGCCTGCCGCCAGGAGTGGACGCCGAGAATGGGCGCTTCCACGTGGACGAGCCGCAGCGCGAGCGCCACGGCCAGCACCAGAAGGATGGGCCGCACGGGGGCGGAGTGTGTCACAGGCGGCCGCTGCGTGCCATCGCCGGCCTGCCGTAACCGACTGGACACGCCCCCGACACGCGACGGTAACGCCCGGTTCGTACCCTGGCCGCATGGTAGACTTGCCGGCGTCGCTCCCACGATCTTCGCGAAGCCCAGCCCGATCTGGTGTCAAGGTGCCGACGACCGCACGTTCGACCATCCTCGTCGTCGACGACGAGCCGGAGATCTGCGAGCTGGTGAGCTACAACCTAGCGCGGGAGGGCTACCGCGTTCTCTCCGAGCGGGACGGCGAAGCCGGCCTGGAGCGCGTGTTCCAGTCCCCGCCCGATCTCCTCGTGCTCGACCTCCTGCTCCCGCGCAAGAGCGGCCTCGAGGTGCTCCGGGCCATCCGTGCGGAAGCGCGCACGCGCAGCCTTCCCGTCCTCATCCTCACGGCGCGCGGCACCGAGATGGACAAGCTCGTGGGATTCGAGCACGGCGCCGACGACTACCTGACGAAACCCTTCTCGCCCAAGGAGCTGGTCGCGCGGGTGAGCGCCATCCTGCGCCGGACGCGAGGCGAGGAGCGCATCGCGCCGACCGAGATCGGCCCCCTCCGGTTCGACCGCGAGCGGCATCAGGTCTTCATGAACGACCGCGAGCTCCACCTCACCCCGACCGAGTACCGGCTCCTCGAATACCTCCTCGAGCGGCCGGGACGCGTCTTCACCCGCGAGCAGCTCCTCGACAAGGTCTGGGGGCTTGGCTACTTCGGGGAGACGCGGACGGTCGACGTGCACGTTCGGCGCCTGCGGGCCAAGCTGGGGAGGGAAGCCTCGCTGATCCGCACGGTGACCGGCGTCGGGTACGCCGCCGAGCTTCCCAAGGGATAACCACCACCGCGGATCGCCCGCGGTGTACGCTCAGGTCGTGCGCTCGCTCACGCGGAGGCCATTCTCCAGGCTTCTCCTGGCGTTCCTCGCCGCGGCCGGCCTCACGGCGGTTCTCATGCCTCGCGCGCGAGCGGCCGGCCTTCTCCCCGCCATCGCGCTTCCCCTCGTTCTCTTCGGCTGTGCCGTCGTGGTCGGGTACCTCTCCCTCCGCGCGCTCGACCGCCGCTTCGCCGAGGTCGCGAACAGCGCGGAGGCACAGGCCTCGGGCGACCTCACCTTCCGGGCGCCGGTCGACGAGCACGACGAGGTGGGACAGCTCGCTCGCGCGCTCAATAACCTGGCCCTGGGCCACAGGACGCGCCTCGTCGAGCTCCGGGCGGAGCGCGACGCGAGAGAGTCGATCCTCGGGCATCTGCCCCTCGGGCTCGCGCTCCTGGAACGGGACCTCACGATCCGCCACGCGAACGCGCTCTTCTGGGACATGATGGGGCTCGAGCCACCGCCCGGGGGGGCGCGTCTGTCGGCGGCACGGCAACCCGCGCTCGAACAGATCGCGCTCGACGCCCAGCGCCACGGCCGCGGGCTCGTGCGCGATGTGACGCTCTATCGAGGGGGCCGCCGGGAGTACGAGGCGCGCGTCACGCCGATCGGCGCCGAGGGCTCGCATCCGGAGT
>JAEHDN010000284.1 GCA_016880395.1 Candidatus Eiseniibacteriota bacterium | reverse complement strand
TGAGCGTGTCCTGGAGCACGTTGTGCCGCACGTCCTCGCTCACGACCTTACCGGACACGAGGAGCTTCCATGGCTTCATCAGCCGATCGTCCGGCGCCCGCCGCAGCGTGTCCCGAGCCTGTTCGAGGGCCTTCTCGTGCGCCTCGACCAGCTCCAGGCGCGTGTGCGCGGGCTTGGGACGGTGCCCGGCGCCGGCCGGTGGATTGAGATCGAGCTCGTCCTGGTCCACGACAAGCGGGATCCACGACGGCATCGAGGCCACCAGGTTCGCGAGCTGCCCGAGAGCCATCGACTTCTGGTGCGGCTTCCAGTCGTCCCGCCCTTCCGGGACCTGCTCCAGGACCCGGCGCGTGCGCGGTGCCTCCCGCTCCAGCTGGTCGAGGATCGCGTCCGCCATCCTCGTGTCGGTCGTCTTCATGCGGTGCCTCCTTGTCGTGTCACGGAGCGTCCACCAGGTGCTGGCTGACGAACCACACCTGTTGCTCGTTCGTCCGGATGATGTCGCTCACGATGAGATCGTTCGTCCCGTCGTCGCCGCGCTCGGCGGCGGCGCGGGCCATGGTGCGCGCCTCCTCGAGGAGGACCTCATGCGCGTGGAGGAGCCTCGAGAGCTGGGTCTCCACAGCCTCCCGGCCCTTCGGAGGGCGCGGAATGAGGGTGGCTTCGGCGAGGTCCGCGGGCATCGCCAGGCTCACGCCGCCGAGCGACTGGATCCGCTCCGCGATCGAATCCACCAAGGCGACCTGCTCCTCGTAGTGCTTGTCGAACAGAAGATGGAGCGGGTAGAACGTCGGGCCGCTCACCTGCCAGTGGTGCTTCTTGTACAGATCCCGCAGGGTCGCGCTGTCCGCGAGGAGCTGATTCAGGCTCTCCACGCTCTCACGGCAGACCTTCTCCCCGAGGGCGATCGGCATCCGTACGAGATGACCGAAGGGTTGAATCTCGTGACCGTTTCGCTCTTGCTTGGGTGTCGCGTGCTGCAGGATCACATCTGCGTCCAGGGTTCGGGTCATGGCTCGAGCCTCCTTGCCCCTCACGGGCTATGAAAAACGCTACTCGCCTCGCACCCGCGTTGCAACGCCCCGCTGACTGGATGGACCCGGGCTTGTTACAAAATCGCGCGGCCGCGAGACGTAGGACGATATTCAAAGAATGCCGGCCATAACACATTCAACATCAATGCATTGCGATCATCACCTCAAGTGCCGGCGAAGCCAGGCCGATAATCCCGGGGTGGTTGCGCCGCTGGACGGGGTGGTGGGCGCCAGCCGCGCCGATCGCCGTCGAGCGACCTTGGGGGGCACGCCATGTCCTTTCGCAAACATCGGGAGCAGCTCTTCGCATTCGCCAAGCGGGCCGGCAGCCTCTTCATCAAAACCCACATCCTCACGATCTGGCTGGTCCTCTGTGTCGTCGGCTACGTGGTAGGAACCCAGGGGAAGCCGGAGGCCGGGAGCGGGGCCGACGAGGAGGTCTTCGAGAACCTCCGCGTCCTCTCCTATCGCGACGCGCCGTCCGATTCGGCCGCTCATTTCGTGGTGGAGCTCTCCGCGCGAGGGAAACCCTTCCGCCACTACGATGTCGATGCGCGGCGCTTCGTCCCGGTCGCCTCCGATCACGAGTACTGGCGCGCCGTCACAGGGACGACTTACGCGCCGGTGGAGGTGCGAGGCCGGGTCCATCGCGGCGTCTGGCTCGAGATGCCGGCGTCCTCGACCAGGTCACCGCTGCCGGATCAATACGGCGAGCTCTACCAGTCGACGATGAATCTCGTGAGCCCCCTCTCGGTCGTCGCATCGGCCGTCGGAATGCTCTCGGGCTACTCGGTGGGCCACCGCCTCGCGACATGGGGACAGTCGCTCTCCAGCCCCGAGGTCCAGGAGAGGCTCCTGGCCCGTCCGAACTTCGGGCGCTCGATCACGCGGGAAGCCTGGCGCCGCGTCGCTCTCGAGCCGGCCCTCGTCTTCGACGAGAAGGATCCGGCCCACTTCGCCTCGACCAGCGCGCGGCAGCGCCTCTACACCAACTTCTTCAAGCTTGCCGCCCATGACCCGGACGGCTTCATCCCCTACGAGGCAGCACGCCTCGATTCCGCGGGCGCGATGCGGGAGGCGCGGGCCATGCGGGCGTTCACCGCTGCGGTCACGCGGGCCTCGCAGGACACGGTCCATCTCTCCAGCGCGGACTTCTCCGCCGTGGAGGAGTGGGCGAGCCTCCTCGATCGGCGCGGCCACTGGGCCAACGGCACGATCCCGCCCGCCGGAATCACCCGCATCCAGTGCCTGGGAGCACTCGCCTGGTTCGGGCTCGCGCCGGAATCGGTGGAGCCGCGCCGGGTCTGGGTCGGCCCGCGGCTGCTTCTCAAGGAGGGCGAAAAGCAGGCGTTCATTCCCGACGAGGTGCCACAGATCGCCGCCGCCTGCCCTGTCGCGTGGCGTGAGTGGCTCGGCGACGACGGCGACCAACTCGGCGCCTTTGCTTGGACCGCCCAGTGGATGCGCGACGTGCGCCGCTGGGCGTCCGCCCTCGGTTTGAGAAAAAGCGACGTCAAGACGGCCAGCGTCGAGCCCAATGCTCGGCCGTCCTCGCTTCCGCCTGCCAGCGCGCCGAGCGCGGCCAGCGGCCGTCGGCAGCCCGACGCGTCCAGCCACGGCGTGCCTCTCGCGAATGTCGAGACCTCGCGCGCCGATTCGGCCGTCGCTGGCTCGGCCGATTCGGTTCGGATCACGATCGAG
>JAEHDN010000283.1 GCA_016880395.1 Candidatus Eiseniibacteriota bacterium | reverse complement strand
CGGAGGCGAGGGGATGCGGGAGGTCGACACGAGCGAGGGTCTCGTTCACCTCCACCCGCGTCGCAACACCGTTCACCGCGCAGGAGTCGAGCGTCATCCAGCCCCGCTCGTCCAGGCTCGAGAAGCGAAGCCCGTAATCACCGCCGTAGCGCTCGGCCTCCTGCCCGTAGATCGTGCCCGGGCCGCGGAAGGCATTGGGATACGTGTGCAGGTGGAGCGCGGGGAGCGCGCTGTCGGCGCCGCTCCGGTAGTGGATCGTGGCCCACCCCGTGAGCCGGTGGCGGGCCTGGTCGAGGCGGCAGTCGATGCGGTAGGAGACGCCGGGCTGGGAAACGGCTCGCGCGGGGCAAGGCGCCCCGCAAGGGATCACGATGAGGAGCAACGCCGCGGCCGTGCGTCTCAGGCGATCACGTCCTCGACCGTGCGAACGGCATCCGAAACACCCTCGCCGAAGAGGGTGTAGGGAGAAGCCGCGGCCACGCGAAGCCGGACCGTGTCCCCGACGCTCTCGCCGCGGTGCGGAAACACAGCCGTCTTGAAGTGCGCGGTCTTGCCGAACCACTGGTTCGGATCGCGCTTGGCCGGCCCCTCGACGAGGACGTCCACCTCGCGCCCGACCATCTCGAGATTCCGCTCGAGGGACATCGCCTTCTGCTCCTCGATCAAAAGCGAGATGCGTCTGGTCTTCTCTTCGTCGGCGACGGTCTCCGCCCACTCCGCCGCCTTCGCCCCCGGACGCGCCGAGTACTTGAAGAGGAACGCGCTGTCGTAGCGAATCCGGTGCATCGCCGCGCGAGTGGCCTCGAAGTCGGCCTCGGTCTCGCCCGGAAATCCGACGATGATGTCGGTCGTGAGCGCGAGCCCCGGGACCGCCGCCCGGAGCGCCGCGACCAGCTCCTCGTAGCGCTCGATCGTGTAGATGCGGCGCATGCGCTCGAGCACGGCATTCGACCCGGACTGGAGCGGAAGATGCACCTGCGGGCAGACCTTGGCGCAGCCCGCGATCGCTTCGATCGCACGCGGCGTCATGTCGGCGGGATGGGGCGAGGTGAACCGGATCCGCTCGATGCCCGGGATGCGGTCCGCGCGGCGGAGGAGCTCCGCGAAGTCGACGTCCCCCTCACGGTACGCGTTCACGGTCTGGCCGAGGAAGACGATCTCCTTGAAGCCCTCGGCCGCCGCGTGCTCCACCTGGCGGATGACCTCGTCCGCGGGGAGACTCCGCTCTCGCCCGCGCACGTACGGGACGATGCAGAAGGTGCAGAACTTGTCGCAGCCCCGCATGATGCTGATCCAGGCGCGGACGCCGTCCGCGCGAGCGGGCGCGAGATCGCCGTAGGTCTCCACCCGGCTCAGTCGCACGGCCAGGGTCGGCTCCTCGCGCGCCTGCGCGACGAGGCCCGGAAGATCGCGGTAGCCGTCCGGCCCGATGACGAGATCCACATGGGGCACGCGCTCCATGAGGCGCCCCTTCAGGTGCTGGGCCATGCACCCGGCCACGCCGAGCACGACGCCCGGGCGTCGCACCTTGAAGCGGGAGAGCTCGCCGAGGCGGCCGTAGATCCGCTGCTCCGCGTGCTCCCGGATCGCGCAGGTGTTGACGAGGATGACGTCCGCCTCCCCCGCGCGGTCGACCCGTTCGTAACCCGCGGCGCGGAGCTGCCCGAGCATGAGCTCGGAGTCGGCGACGTTCATCTGGCAGCCGTACGTCTCGATGTAGATGCGGTCGGCCATGGCGGGAAAGTATACGGCAAGGCTGGCCGGGGTCTTAAGGGGGCGTCGCGCGCGCGATT
>JAEHDN010000038.1 GCA_016880395.1 Candidatus Eiseniibacteriota bacterium | reverse complement strand
GTCGCGCTTCATCCGCCAGATCGGATACGAGCCGGTTCTCGGCGACGTGTACCCGGAGGATCCACACAATCCCGGGGTGGATCGCATCGTGTCGCGCGTGCTCGAGCGGCTCGAGGAAGGGTCGATCCTCATCCTCCACGACGGGAGCCCGATCGGAGCGCCGAGGCGCGGCCAGACGATCGAGGCGCTCGGAATCATCCTGGAGGAGGCGACGCGCCGCGGATGGCACGGAACGACGGTCGGGGAGATCCACCCTCAGCCCGCGGCCTGACGAAGGTGGCTCTGCTCCCAGGGGAAAATGACCGGGCGGGCGCGCTGCACATGGTACGAAGGCACCAGGGCACCGCATGCCTCCGCCCACCAGATTTCAGAAGGGCTCCCGCCGCATGATGGATGGGGGGTAGACCGCGCCGTCCACCGTACGCCAGGAGTCTCGATCGCGTGATAGCGCCTTCTCCGGGAGACCTGCTCCTCGCCAGCGAGGGTTTCTCGCGCGCGTTTCCGAGCTACGCCCGCACCGCCACGCTCGATGTCATGCGCGCCGTCGAGTACGCGCGGCTCGATCGCTCGGGTCAGGCGTACCTCGACTACACGGGCGCCGGGCAGTACGCCGACGCCCAGATCCGCGCCCACCTCCAGATCCTCCGGGGATCGGTCCTTGGGAACCCCCATTCCGGAAGCGCCGCGTCGCTCGCCGCTACGTCGTGGGTCGAGCGGGTTCGCGTCCAGGTGCTCCGATTCTTCGGCGCCTCTCCGGAGGATTACGTCGTCGCCTTCACACCCAACGCCACAGGCGCCCTGAAGCTCGCGGGCGAGGCGTATCCCTTCCGCCCGGGCGGCCGGTTCCTCATCTCCGCGGACAATCACAATTCGGTGAACGGAATCCGGGAGTTCGCCCGGAGCCGCGGCGCTTCCACGGTGTACGTGCCTCTCGTGCCGGGGGCGCTTCACCTCGACCGGAGCTTCCTGTCCTCGGAGCTCGCGCGCGGATGCCCCGAGGGGAGCGGTCTCTTCGCCTATCCCGCGCAGTCGAACTTCACGGGCGTTCAGCACCCGCTCGAGCTGATCGAGGAGGGCCACGCAGCGGGGTGGGACGTCCTCCTCGACGCGGCCGCGTACGTGCCGACACACCGGCTCGACCTCGCGCGGTGGAAACCGGACTTCGTCGCCGTCTCGTTCTACAAGATGTTTGGATATCCGACGGGCGTGGGGTGCCTCCTGGTGCGGCGGCCGGTGTTCGAGCGCCTCCACCGGCCCTGGTTCTCGGGCGGGACCGTCCGGATCGCGAGCGTCCAGGCCGACGCCCACTACATCAAGCAGGACGCAGCCGGGTTCGAGGACGGCACCGTGAACTTCCTGAGCCTCCCCGCGGTGGCCGCGGGACTCGAGGGGCTGGAGCGCGCCGGTTTGGACGTGATCCGGGAGCGCGTGCGCTGCCTGGGGGGCTGGATGCTCGAGCGCATGCAGGCGCTCCACCACCGGAACGGGCAACCCCTGGTGCGCGTGCACGGGCCCCGGACGATGGACGGGCGCGGCGCTTGCATCGCATTCAGCGTGATCGATCCGCAGGGGATGGCGGTGGACATCGACCGTATCGAAGCCCTCGCCAACGCGGCGAAGATCTCGCTGCGCACGGGCTGTTTCTGCAATCCCGGGGCCGGCGAGGCCGCCTTCGGCGTGGGGCGGGAGGAGATCGCGGGGTACTTCCAGAACGGCGACGGGATCGACTTCGACGAGCTGCGGGCCCGCATGCGCCGCGACCACGGCCGCGAGGTGGGGGCCGTGCGGGCCTCCCTGGGGATGCCCAGCAACTTCGCGGACGCGTACCGCTTCGTCTCGTTCCTGGACTCGTTCGTGGATCGGACGGCCCCCGAGATCGACGCGCTGGCGAGCGGGCGGGCGTGAAGGCGCTGACGGGATGCCGCCCCGCGCGGGCGCTCGCAGCGGCGGCTCTCTCCGCTCTCCTCGCGGCCTCGCTCGGCGCGGCCCGCGCCCCCACGCGCGACGACCGGATGCCCTCCCCCTCGCCCATGCCGGACGCGCGCACGATCATGCTTCGGGCCGACGAGGCGCTCCATTACGCGGGCCACGACATGCGCGCGAAGGTGCGCATGGAACTGGGGTCGGGCGAGACAGCCACCCGCTTCCGGACGATGACCATGCTCCGCTGGAACGCCGCCCCGGGCGGCGAGCAGCGATACCTCCTCTACTTCCACCAGCCCGGGGACGCGCGGCGCATGTCGTGCATGGTCTACAAGCACGTCGGGACTGCGGACGAACGGTGGATGTACGTTCCCGTCATGGGGCACGTGCAGCGCGTGCAGTCGCCGGATCGGTCGAGCTTCCTTGGATCGGATTTCGTAAGGGAGGAGTTCTCCGGGCGGGACGTGGACGCGGACACGCATCGGCTCGTGGGCCGGGAGCGTCTGAACGAGCGCGATTGCTACGTCGTGGAGAGCGTGCCGCGAAAATCCGAGGAATTCGCGCGTTGCGTCTCCTGGATCGACGCCGAGGGGTATCTGCCCCTGCAGCAGGAGTTCTGGAATCGCCGCGGCGTCCTGACCCGCGTGCTCACGTACGCGCGCGTGGAGACTTTTCCGAGTCGCACCGATCCTCGCATCAACCACCCCTGTGCGCGGGAATGGACGGCGCGCAACGTGCTCTCCGGCCACTGGACCCGGATCGACCTCGACTCCATCGTCTACGACATCGGGCTCAAGGAGTCGGACTTCGTCCAGTCCCACCTCCTCGTGCAGCCCGGCGACTGGCTGCCGTAGCGGACCGGACCATGCTTCTCAGACCGGGGCGGCGGGCGCCTCCGCGGGGGCGGCCACGAGAGTCTCCTGCCGCTTCGGAACGCCCTGGACGAACCCGCCGAACTTCTTCCGCTCCTCGAGGCGGCAGGACCACACCAGATCCCCTTCGTGCACCGTGATGTCCGGGCACGCATCGCACATGTTCATGCGTCCGTCGGCGAGCACGTCCGCAGGCTGAATGATCATCACCGACTGTAGATGAAGGCGCGGCAGCGGCCGGAGCGGGCGGCGCACCGCGCGCGCGAGATAGCGCTTGAGACCCGCCCTCACCCGGGGGTCGAAGCTCGCTCCGAGCGCCGCGATGGACCGTCCGTGCCGGAGCGTCTCCGGCGCGGCATAGGCGAGGAAGCGGCCGTGGCGGAAGTGATGGAACGTTTGCGCGAACTCCATGAAGCGCGGCCCGGCGTAGGCGAAGATCTCCTCCGAGGTTCCGATGTAGGTCGTGAGGAGCCACTTCAGCGAGTCCGCCTTCTCGGTGCCGTTCAGGTAGGCGCAGGGGCTGAAGTCGGGGAAACGCGTGCGAAGTTGCGCCACGATGTCCCGCGACGAGATGTCGAGGCGCGTCCCCTCGGTGGGACGGCTGTACACCAGGTCGTCCATCGGCACCCGCTCGCCGCCGACGTAGAAGTCCATCCGGTCTCCGACGTCGCCCGACGCCTGCCGGTACGCGATGAAGACGACCACGTGC
>JAEHDN010000282.1 GCA_016880395.1 Candidatus Eiseniibacteriota bacterium | reverse complement strand
TACAGGAGTTACAATCCTTATATCCTTACCGACTGGTACAAAAATCTTTAATTGGTTAAGTACATATCTTGGGAATCCGCCATTGTTACAGCTCAAAACTACTTCAGCATTCTTCTCCCTTCTCTTTTTATTAATGTTTACTATAGGCTCCGAGTCGCCGACCCCGCGGCTCAGGTTGAGCGACGTGTACGGGCCCCCGCTCACGCCCCCCTTGCGCGTCGCCATGCCGAACCAGGCCGAGGCCGGAAGGAAGCCCGCCGGAGGACGCCAGAAGGGGACCGTCGCACTCATTCGCAAAACTCTGGCGGCCTCGCTCGCGCGGCGCAAGCCCTTTGCGCGCTCCTGGTCGCGGCGGGGTGCGCGCACGCGCCGGCCGCCCCGTCGGGGGCGAAGGCGCGGGAGCGATTCCTCGCCTCCTTCGCCGAAGTGCAGCCGTCGACGCGGGGGGCCGGGATGCTCTCGGTGCGGGCCGGCGCGTACAGCCGCGCCGGCATGAACACCCGCTGGGCCTCCGTCGCGGACAGCGTGGCCATCGTCGCGTACGTGGGCCCGGTCCGCGCGCTCGACGCGGTCCTCCTGGGGGACTCGGTGTACGTCGCGCTCCATCCGTACGATCTCGGCCTGACCGGCGAGGTGCCCGCCGACGAGGGCCTCGGGGCGCGCGGACTCCGCTTCCTGGCGAGACCGTGGGACTTCAGCCCGCCGTGGATCCGGGATGCGGTGGAGCGGGCTCGGGTGGAACCGAACGACGGGGGCTGGAGGCTGAGCGGCCGCTTCGAGGCCGCGCGCGTCGCGCACGACTTCGTGCTCGACCTGAACAGCCAGTCGGAGCCGGTGCGGCTGCGCGTGCAGCACGACGGAGACGAGCGGAGCCTCGCCCTGGTACGGTACGGGCCGGTCCGGAAATACGGGCTCGGCCGGTTGCCGCAGTGGGTCGAGTGGACCCGTGGAACCACCCGGGCCCGGCTGGACATCGAAGAGCATGACCGGGCGAAGCTGGTGAGGATCTGGCACGCTCCGCCCGCCGATCCGGACTGGACGCTTCTCAGTCTGGACGATCCGCGGGGGCGCGAGCTCCTGCATCGCCTGCTCGGAGTGATCGACGAGGTGACGCCATGAAGCGAAGCGCAGGGATCACGGTTCTCGTCCTGGCCGCCGTGGGCCTCGCCATGGGCGCGGGAGCGCGACGGCCGGAAGCGGCCGTGGCCGACCCCGCGGCGGACGTCCGAGCGATGGTGCGGAAGCTCCTCGACGCGCCGGAGGTCACCTCCGACGTCGTGCTCGAGCGGAGTGATCCGTTCGGAGGCGATCCCGACGTGGAGCGAGGGAAGCTCTGGTTCCTCCCCGGCCGGGGCATCCGGTTCCGTTCCAACCGGCCCAACGGCCACGACGTGGTGGCCGATCGCGGCAAGGAGAAGTTCTACCTCTACAGCCCCTCCGAGAACGTCATCTACCAGGCTCCCTTCGAAAAGGCTCCGGCGAGGATCCGCCGGCTCATCCAGGAACCCGACCGGGTGCTGGAGCGTGACCTCCGCGCGGTGGCGCAGTCGCGCACCATCCAGGGTCGATCGCGCCGCGGCTATCGCATCCTCTCCGCCGGCGGCGGGGACAGTCTCGCGTCCGTCTCGATCTGGGTCGCGCCCGACCCGTCGACGGGGCAGCTGCGGTGGCTTTCCGTCTCCACGTCGGCCGAGTCGCTGCTCGTCGAGCTCAGGGCGCTCACGATCCGCAAGAAGGCGGAGCCGGGCCATCTGGCGTTGAGCGCTCCCGCGAGCGCGACGGAGCAGCCCCTCGATCCGCGCGATCTTCTCGGGCAGGACCAGGGTGAATCCCGTTGACGCTTGACTGACACGCTGTTAGCTTGCGGCCGTGGCCACAAAGGTCGCAGCGCCACCGGTGACGATCGTTCCCAGCGATCCCCACGGTCGAGGTTGAAGCGCCCGTGATTCCGGCCCTCATCGCGTACGTGTCCGTGACCGTTGCGGGCGGCGCCGCGCTCCTCGCGTTCACCTTCCCCTCGTTCGCCCACCTCGGATTCCTCGCGATCACCGCCTGGATCGTCGTCAGCCTGCTCGCCGAGAGTCTCTGGATCCCGACCGTGAGCGGGAAGGCGATGGAGAGCATGGCCTCGACCGTCGACATCAGCCTGCTCATCCTGCTCGGCGTCGCGCCGGCCGTGTGGGTTGCCGCGATCGGGTTCACGCTCGCGAACGTCTTCATCTCGCGACGGGTCTGGTACAAGGCGGCATTCAACGCGGGGCAGAACGTGCTCTCGATCGGGGCCGCGGGCGTGGCGTTCGGCGCGCTGGGCGGACGACCGCTCGACCTCGACGGCCACTGGACGCTGAGCGCGCCAGCCATGATGCTGCCGTGGGCGGCCGCGATCATCGTCTATTTCCTCTCGAACACGCTGCTCGTCTCGGGGGCGGTGGCCCTCGACTCGGGGCGTTCGCTCCTCCGGACCTGGCGGGAGGAGTACCTGAGGGCGCACTCGCTCCTCGGCTCGGCCGCGCTCTTCTTCCTCTCGCCCCTCGTCGTCGTGTCCTACCTGTCGATCGGGTATTTCGGGCTCATCTTCTTCTTCGTGCCGCTCCTGCTCATCAAGGAGGCAGGCGCGAAGAATCTCGCGCTCGAGAAGGCGAAGGACGAGCTGATCTCCTCGGAGCGTCTCGCGGCGAAGGGAGAGATGGCCGCCGAGGTGGCGCACGAGCTGAACAACTACCTCGCGGCCATCTCGGGACGCGCGCAGCTCCTCCTCATGAACCTGGGCAGCGGCGAGGGGAACGAGCGGCTGAAGGAGAACGCCCGGATCATCTTCGAGCAGGCGAGCAACATGGGCGTGCTCGTGAAGGGGCTCATGGACTTCTCGCACAAGGGGCTCCGCAAGCAGCCCACCCGGCTCAACGACGTCGTGCGCCGCACGGTGGAGTTCATCGTGCCGCAGAACAAGTACGAGCGGGTCGCGTTCGATCTCGATCTCGCGGGAGACCTGCCGGAGCTGAACCTCGATCCCGCGCAGATCCAGCAGGTGCTCCTCAACCTGTTCAGCAACGCGGCGGACGCCATGCATGGTG
>JAEHDN010000281.1 GCA_016880395.1 Candidatus Eiseniibacteriota bacterium | reverse complement strand
GTGCGCGTCCATCACGCGCGGGAGGGCCGCACGAAGCGCGTCGCGAAGAGGCTCCGCCCCGCCGTCGCGAATGGCGATGGTCTCCACCTCGGCGACTATCCCAGGCGCGGGCGTCGCAAGCACCGCAAGCGCGGGCGAAGGCACCGCGCGGTCCGCGTCCGCCCCGTCCACGAGATCGGCCTTGTTCCACGCCACGATCACCGGCCGGCCGCTCGCGAGATCCATCAACTCCGCCGTGCTCGCGGCGTCCGCCTCGCGGGGATCCGATCGGTCGAGGACCACCACCGCGAGATCGCACGTGCGGGCGGCCAGGGCGGCGCGCTCCACCCCGAGTCGCTCGATCGGATCCTCCACCGGGCGCAGCCCCGCCGTGTCGATCAGGCGCACCTCGATGCCGTCGAGCCAGATGGAATCCTCGAGGGTGTCGCGCGTCGTGCCGGGGTGCTCGGTCACGATGGCCCGGTCGTATCCGACGAGCGCGTTCAGGAGACTCGACTTGCCGACGTTGGGCCGTCCCAGCATGGACACGCGAATGCCCTCCTGCGCGCGGCGTGACGCCGGCAGGCGGAACAGCCCTTCGGCGATCGAGGCTGCGATCGACTCGCACGAGGCAGCCATCGAGGCGCCATCGAGCGGCTCCCCTGCCTCGACGGGGAAATCGATGCGCGCCTCCACGTCGGCGAGGAGCCGGACGAGCGCCGCGTCCCAGCCTTCCACCCGCCGCGACAGCGAGCCGCCGAGGGCGAGGGATGCGGCCCGGGCCGAACGCTCGGAGCGGGCGCGCACGAGGGCCGCCACCGACTCCGCCTGCGCGAGATCGAGCTTTCCATTCCGGTAGGCGCGTTCCGTGAACTCGCCCGGGCGCGCGGGGCGCGCGCCGTCCGCGACGAGAGCATCGAAGATCGCGCGCGGAATCGCGGCCCCGGCGTGCGAGGAGATCTCGACGACGTCCTCGCCGGTGTAGGAATGCGGAGCGCGGAAGATCGACACGAGGATCGTGTCGAGGGGAGCTCCGTCGCTCCCGAGGAAGGAGCCGAAGAGGATCCGGTGGGTGGGGCTAGCGAGCGGCGAGCGGCGCCCGCGAAAACGGGCCGCTGCCAGAGCGAGCGCGCCAGGCCCGCTGAGCCGCGTCAGCGCGACGGCCGCATCGCCGGGTGCCGTGATCCCCGCGACGATCGTGTCGTTTACCACAGCCCCGCGCGCTCACTTGGGCTGGCCGGTCGCGCGCCGCACCACGACGCGTTTGTAGAATCCGTCGCCGACGGTCACGGTCTCCATCCCCTCGCTCTCGGCTACTTCGAGGTGAACGATGCGCCTCTCGGACGCGGGCAGGGGCTCCGTGGAAACCTCGGCGCCGGTGTCACGCGCTTCCTTCATCAGCTCGCGCGCCAGCTCGCGAAGCTTCTCGATCTGCCGATCCCGATAGCCCGCGACGTCCACCTCGACGCGCGGTGGCGCCTCGTCGGGCATCTTCGCGCGGATCATCCGGCCGAGCAGGTGCTGGAGCGCCGAGAGGGTCTCCCCATCCTTGCCGATCAGGTACTGGTCGCGCTCTCCGGCGTCGACCCCGATTCGGATGCCGTGCGACGTCTTCTCGGCCAGGATCGACGCGTCGAAATCCATGCTGTCGAGGATGCCCTCGGCCAGCTCGCGAACGACCTGGACGATCTCCGGCGTGATCTTCTCGGGATCCATCGGCGTGGGAGGCGGGCCGTACTGGATCGGCTCCGGCCGGCGGTAGGTTGCCTCGCGACCGCCTCTCGCTCCGCGATCCCCGCGGTCGTATCGATCGGAACGGCGCTCGCCGGGAGGGGCCGGCCGCGCCCCGTCGGGAGGGGCGTGCGGCGCGCGCCGGCGGGCGCGGATGCGGACCGCGCGAAATCCGGCGCTCGAGTCGGCCGAGCGGCCCGGATCCAGGATCTCGATGGCGAGGTCGGCCGGGCTCACCCCCAGCCGCACGGCCGCGTCGTTCACGGCCTCGCCGAAGGTGGGAGCCTCCGCCTCGACGGCGGTCTCGATGGGCTGGTCGTGCATTCCGTGGGATCTCATCATTGCGCGCTCGCGGCCATCTTACGGTCTTCGGCCAGGTTGACGAGGTACTGCTGCACCCCGGACAGGAGGTTGGTGACGGTCCAGTACAGGACCACGCCTGACGGGAAATTATACATGAACACCAGCATCATGACGGGCATGAGCATCATGGTGGGCTTCTGCTGCGGCGAGACCGGCGTCTGGGCCTGCATGTAGTAGCTGCTTCCCGTCATGAGAATCGGGAAGAGGTGGATCGGGAGCCCTCCGACCGTCATCAGCACGTCGGGCACGGAGAGGTCCTGCACGTAGCCGAGGAAACCGGCCCCGCGGAGCTCGATCGAGTTGAGGAGCACGTTGTAGAGCGCGAAGAAGACCGGGATCTGGACGAGCATCGGAAGGCAGCCGCTCAGCGGGTTCACCTTGTAGCGGCGGTAGAGCTCCATCACTTCCTTGTTCATCCGCGCGGGATCGTCCTTGTAGCGCTCCTGGATGGCCTTCATCTCCGGCTGCAGGTGGTGCATCACCTTCATCGAGCGAAGGCTGGCCTGCGTGAGCGGATAGAAGACGAGCTTGGTCGCGGCCGAGAGGAGGATGATCGCGATCCCGTAATTCGGAATGAGGCGATAGAGCGCGTTCAGGCACCAGAGGAGGAGCGCGCTCACGCCGGTGATCCAGCGCCAGCCCAGGTTCGCGAGCCGGTCCAGCTCCGACCCCTGCGCCACCAGCGTGTCGTAGTGGATGGGCCCCGCGAAGAGGCGCATGTGGCGCCGCATGTCGGTGCCGGGGGGCGCGGCCCCCACCATCCAGACCGTGGCCTCCTTCTGCTCGGTCGGCGTGAACTCGACGGCGTCCACCGTCGCGGAGTCGGGGATCAGGGCGGCCACGAAGTACTTGCTCCGCACGGCCGTCCACCGGATGTTGCCGCGCAGCGCCTTCGTCCCTTCCTTCTGGATGTGCGAAGCGTCCACGCGCTCGAGCTTGTCGCCGATCAGGGCCACGGCGGCGACGGTGCGGGGCGTGCTCTGATGCTCCGTATGCGGCAGCGACCCGCCCCAGCCCCACTTCATCTGGATCGGGCCGTAGGGGGCCGGGACGGCCGCCCGGATCTCCACGTCCATCGCCCTCGGATCCTTCGCAACCCGGTAGATCTTGGTGATCCGGACCCCGGACGAATCGTCCGCGACGAACGTGATCGCCGTGTCGGAGGCCGATTCGACCCGGAAGGGCGCGCGCGAGAAGTCGTAGTCGAAGTGCGGGGTCTTCACCTCGACCCGCAGCGCGCGCGAGGAGTCGGCCAGGTCGACATCCGTCTTGGTCGAGAGATCCTTGTAACCGGGCACCACCCAGTGCGTGATCGCCCCTCCGGTCGAGGTCAGGGTCACCGCGTAGTAGGGGGTGCGGATGACGTGCGTGACCTCGGGCGCGACCACCGTGCGCGGCCGGGACGAGAGGGAGCCCGATGCGGCGGGCGCGCCGGCAGGCGGCGTGGTGCCTGTCCCGGACG
>JAEHDN010000280.1 GCA_016880395.1 Candidatus Eiseniibacteriota bacterium | reverse complement strand
GATCGTGGCGAGCATGCGGAGCGTGGTGGTCTTGCCAGCGCCGTTCCGGCCGAGCAGCCCGAAGACCTTGCCCGGCGGACACGTGAAGGAGACGTCGCGGACCGCGGGGATCTCACCCTTTTTCCGGTCCTGGAACGTCTTGCGCAGGTTCTGGACTTCGATCAAGAGCTCTCCCTGGCGATGGGCGAGGCGGAAAGGGTCTGAGTCTAGGAACCGGAGGGCGGGGTGTCAACGAGCGCCGGAGGGGATGGCCCCGCGCCCGGCACCGGAGGGACCCTTCCGGGAGCGGACGCCTATGGAATCCGGCCTTGATCGCAGGCATCTAACCAGTTAGCCTTTGCGCTGCGTAACAGACGCTTACTCAACGTGTTCCACATCATGGTAAGGAGCCTGTAACATGTCCGACGCCGTACTTCAGGTGAGCGACAAGACGTTCGACTTGGAGGTGCTCCAGTCGCAGATCCCGGTCCTGGTGGACTTCTGGGCCGAGTGGTGCGGCCCGTGCCGCATGGTCGCCCCGGTCGTGGAAGAGGTGGCCAAGCTTTACCAGGGCAAGGTGAAGGTCGCGAAGGTCGACGTCGATGCCAACCAGCGCGTCGCGACCCAGTACCGGATCCAGAGCATTCCCAGCCTCTACATCTTCAAGGGTGGCAAGATTGTCGAGCAGATCGTCGGTGCGGTGCCCAAGCACCACATCACGTCCATCCTCGACACGGTCCTCGCGGCCTAGCGCAGGACCGCCGCATCCCGGCCCAGTGCGTCGCTTCGTGGCACGGGCCTAGCGCACCGCCCGGCTGCAGATCGGCCGGCACGCGCAGATGGAGCAGTTCCTCTCGCTCGGACGCGCCTCGAACTCACCCGCACGGATCGACGCCGCGATGGCGGCGATCTTCGCGCGCGTCTTCTCGAGGCGCTTCTCGTCCGGCTCCGCGCGTCCCACGTCGCCCGTGAGCACGTAGCGCAGCTCCAGCCGTTCGGGCGTCCGGCCGGTCAGCTCCCGGTAGGCGAGCGCGTAGACGAGGAGCTGCAGGCTCTCCCTCGCGTTCGCGTCCGCCTTCTCCGGGTCGTCCAGCTCGGAGGTCTTGTAGTCGATCAGCGCGACCCTTCCATCCGCCTCGTCGACCCGGTCCATGCTTCCCGTGACGATCACGTCGTCGAGCTTGATCCGGAAGTGACGCTCGACGGCCGAAGGAGGCGGCCCCGCATCGACCTCGCGCTCGACGAACCCCCGCAGGGCCTCGAGGCCCTGCTCGAACCGTCGCCGCTCGTGCTCCTCGGAGCGATACCCCTCGCGCCGCCACGCCCTCTGGAAGACCTCCGCCACCTGCTCGAACGGAGGGGCATTTCCCTGCAGCCTCCGGTTGAGCGCGAAGGCGACCGCCTGGTGCACCGCGTTACCGAAGTTCACCCGGTGGTCCCGCGTGAGAATCGGATCGACGGAGATCTCATGTAGGAAGCGGTACTTGAGCGGGCAGGTCTCGTAGTCCTCGAGCCGCCGGAAGCTGAGCTGGAGAGGATCGCGCGGCACCGGTGGCTCGCGGCGAATGGAATCCGCAGGGAGCCCGGGCCGATGGACCTCCAGCTCCTCGAGCGCCCGCTTGCGCCGCTTCACCGGAAGCGGCTTCCCGAGGTCGAACGCCTCCTGCAGGAAGAGGCTCGGCTGGCGCTCGCGTCCGAGGCCGCCGTAGTCGCGCGCGAAGGTGAGGATCAGCTCCTCGCGGGCCCGCGTGAAGGCCACGTAGCAGAGGCGGCGCTCCTCCTCGCGGTGCGATTCCGAATCGGTCGCCGCGTCGGCGCGCGGCGCCGGGAGATCGAGCCCGCCGCCTCGGTTGGGCGTCGGGAACTTGCTCGCCGCGAGCTGCACGAGGAAGACGACCGGGAATTCGAGCCCCTTCGCCTTGTGCACGGTGAGCACCTGCACGACGTCGGAGGCGGAGTCGATGTCCGCGACCGCGGGATCCTCGCCGTACTCCTGGATGGCGTCCAGGTGCCGGAGGAAGAGTGCGACCCGGTCGGAGACCGCCACCTTCTCGAACGAACGGACGATCGAGAAGAACTTCACGATGTTCCGTGCGCGCGCCTCGTCCTCGAACCGCTCCGAGGAGACGAGGCGCCGGAGCACGCCGCGCAGATCGAGATACCGGTAGAGCACTTCGCCCGTGCGCCGGCCCCGGGCGAACTCCCTGAGCTGGCGCAGGTGATCGAGCATCTCGCCGATCCGCGCGCGGGCCTCCTCGGACACGAGGTCGCGGAACGCGCCCGTGCCCGCCGCGGCGCGCTCCAGCACCGCGCGGAACGAGAGAGGCTCGAGCGGAAGGCGGTCGAGGAGCCGCGCGAGGTCCTCCTCGGAGACGCCGTAGCCCTCGGCCGCGAGCAGGTAGAGATATTCGGGCCGCGACTCCTGGAAGAGCGAGCGGAGGAGCGCGACCAGCTCCTTCACTTCAGGACGCTGGAAGAGGCCGCGGCTCCCGGAGAAGTAGTAGGGAATTCCGCGCGCGTCGAGCGCGCGGAGAAACGGCTCCGCCGTGCGGTTCGTCCGCACCAGGATCGCGAAGTCGCGCCACCGGCGCTGGCCCGAGGACACCGCCTCGGCCATCTGCTCGGCGGCCCATTCTGCCTCGTCGGCTTCACCGACGAACTCGCGCCAGCGCGGCGGCTCCCCCTCCGCGTCCGTGCTCAGCACCTTGGAGATCCCGTAGCGTGTCTCCAGGCGTTCGCGGTTCATCACGATCAGCCGCCGTGAGACCTCGAGGATCTGCTTGGTGCTCCGGTAATTCCGCCGCAGCACGATCTGCGTCGTGTCCGGGAAGTGCTCGCGGAAGTCGAGGATGTTCTTCAGGTGCGCGCCGCGGAAGCGATAGATCGACTGGTCGTCGTCCCCCACGACCACGAGGTTCCGATGGATCGCGGTCAGACGCCGCACGATCTCGAACTGGACCGGGTTCGTGTCCTGGAACTCGTCCACGAGAACGTGGCGGAAGCGCTCCTGGAAGCGGCGCAGCGTGCCCGGGCTCTCGTCGAAGAGCCGGAGCGTGAGCGCGAGGAGATCCCCGAAGTCGACGAAGCCTGCCTCCCAGAGGAGCCGGTTGTACCGGTCGTAGGCCTCCGCCAGCTCCAGGGCGCGCTCCCTCGCGTCGTCCTCGTCGAGGCGCGCGGCCATGGCGCGGAGGTCGTCGGGCCAGAGGGGCTCGTCCTTGGCTCGCCCGAAGTACGAGGCAAGGGACGAGAGATAGCGCGTGGGATCGGAGAGCGGCGCATAGCGGCTCAGCCCAAGCTCCTCGAGCCGCTCCGCGAGGAAGAGCGCCTGCGCGGTCTGGTCGAGCACGCTGAACCCCGGCGCGATGCCGATCTCCATGCCGTGCCCCGCGAGCACGTCCTCGCCGAAGGAGTGGAACGTGCGGATCGTCACGTCCGCGTAGCCGTAGGGGACGAGCACGTCCACGCGCTCCTGCATCTCGGCGGCGGCTTTCTCGTTGAAGGCGAGCGCGAGGATCTGGGAGGGGCGGGCCTGATCGCTCGCGATCAAGTGGGCGATCCGGCGGGCGATGACAGCGGTCTTCCCCGTGCCCGCGCCGGCCACGATCAGGAGCGGGCCGTCGCCGTGCTCGACGGCGGCGCGCTGATCGGGGTCGAGCTGGATCTCCTCGAAGAGTGGAAGGGCGGTCTGTGTGCTCATGGGGGCGCCGTGCGCGTCGGAAGTTTACCATCCATTTCGCGCGGCTCTGCGATTGTTGTTGACGGGCCATAAGCCATTGAGCTACTTTGGGTTTTGTTAGCAGAGGTACGACGCGCCCAGCACCCACACTTCCTGCCGCAGCCCGCTGGAACGCACCTCCAGGCCCCCGGATCTCTCCCGGGCGGTCGAACCCCGTGTCGGCGGACACTCCGCGCGCGGGTCCAAACGGTGGAGCGCCTGCGGTTCAGGGACAAGAGCCCCGAGCCGCCCGCAATCGAATCGGCTCCCTGCCGCACCCCACACCTACACTGGTCCACAAACCTCCGGGGTAACCCCCCGCCAGAGACCGTGCACACGGTTTCGGGAACAGGCCGCGTCCTGCCCGGCGATCGTGCGGCGGTGGCCATGGACTGGGAAGGAATCGCACCATGACGTTCAAGTTCAGTGAATTTCCCGGCATCGATCAGAACCACGTCACGAAGCTCCGCGAGGTCTCCATCGAGACCACCGACGACATGATGCGCATCTGGAGCGAAGAGCCCAAGCGCGCGTCGCTCGTGGAGAAGACGGGCATCAGCCTGGAGCAGTTCGCGAAGCTGGCCGCGATGGCTCGGCTCGCGCGCGTGAAGAACGTCGGGACGAAGTACGTCGCGGTGCTCCTGGCCGCCGGCATCGACGGCCCGAAGAGCCTCTTCGAGTACACGGAGGAGTCGCTGCTCAAGCGCCTGGGCGAGGTGCTCGTCGAGAAGAAGCTGATGGGCG
>JAEHDN010000279.1 GCA_016880395.1 Candidatus Eiseniibacteriota bacterium | reverse complement strand
GGCCGCGGCCGGTGCCGTGCAGCCTGCGGGCGAGGTGACCCCGATCCTCGCTGGCGAGAGCGCCGAGCTGCTGCGCGAGGCGAAGCACGTGATCATCGTCCCGGGCTACGGGATGGCGGTCGCGCAGGCGCAGCACACGGTCTACGAGATCACCAAGTTCCTGCGCGACAAGGGCGTCAAAGTGCGCTTCGGGATCCACCCGGTCGCCGGCCGCATGCCCGGGCACATGAACGTGCTCCTGGCCGAGGCCAAGGTGCCCTACGACATCGTGATGGAGATGGACGAGCTGAACGGGGACTTCTCGAGCACGGACGTGGCCATGGTGATCGGGGCCAACGACATCGTGAACCCCGCGGCCGAGGACGATCCGACCAGCCCCATCGCGGGCATGCCGGTGCTCGAGGTGTGGAAGGCGAAGACCTCGATCGTCATGAAGCGGAGCATGGCGTCGGGCTACGCCGGAGTGGACAACCCGCTCTTCTACAAGGAAAACAACCGGATGCTCTTCGGCGACGCGAAGAAGAAGCTCGACGAGGTTCTGGCCGCGCTCCGGAACTGATCGCCGGGCCAGCGCTTCCGATCGATGATCCAGATCCGCCCGGCCTCCCCCTCCGACGAGGCTTCGCTCGGCCGCTTCGGCGCAGCCCTCATGCGACAGCATCACGCGGCCGATCCCCGGCGTTTCATCCTCACCGATCGCCCGGAAGCCGGCTACGGGCGCTTCCTCGTCTCACAGATCTCCGATCCCGAGTGCCTGGTGCTCGTTGCCGAGCGCGAGGGCGAGATCGTCGGCTATGTCTTCGCGGACATCGAGCCCAGGAGCTGGAGGGATCTGCGGGGACCCTGCGGATTCATCCACGACGTCTACGTCCACGAGAGTGCCCGACGCCACGGCACCGGACGGGACCTGGTGCAGGCGGCGATCGGCTGGATTCGCTCCCAGGGGATGACCCAGATCGTGCTCTGGAGCAAGCCGGGCAACGAGAACGCGCGGGCCCTGTTCGCTAGGCTCGGCTTCAGGCAGACGATGATCGAGATGACCCTGGACGAGGGACCTTCCGAAGCCTGAACGGCTAGCGTTCGCCGTTCACGGTGCGGGGGTGAGGCCGTGGCGGCGCATGATCTCGGCCATCTTGACCCGATCCGGCGGGCCACCGGCCGCCGCCTTCATCACCTCCGCCATCTCGCGGAAATACTCAGGACCGATCGCGGCGGGCGTGGCTGCGCACAGCACCTTGGCGTTCTGCCCGCCATTGTTGTCGAATCGGTGAACGGCGCCGCGTGGGATGCACAGGGCCTGCCCCGGCCCCACCTCGATTGATTGGCCGTCGACGGTCCAGTTCAGCACGCCCTCGAGACCGTAGATCGTCTCCTCGTAATGATCGTGGCTGTGGGCCGGCGCCATCAGACGCTGCCCCGCCGGTACCGTGACCTCGAAGAGGGCGACGCTATCCGTCGCGTCCCTTCCCGTGATCAGGAAGCGCAAGACCAGAGGTCCGAGGCGGATGGTCTCGTCGGAAGGATTGATCCGGAGGTTCGCGATCGGCGACGGCATCGAGGCTCCTTTCCTTGTCGGCGGCACATCCCTCAGGAGCCGCTCTCCTCCTCGACCACCGCCTTCACCTTGCCCCTGCGTACGGCTCGCGCGAGGGCGGCGTGGTCTTTCCCGTTCTGGTCGGCATAGACCGAGGAGAAGTCCGCGATCGCCTGATCGAAGACATCGCTCTTACCCATGTATCCGCTGAGCAGGGCCGAATGTCCGGAGCGAGCGTGGGAGAGCGCGAGGGCGCGGCCGCACCAGCGGGCGAAGATTTCCATTTCCGCGGAACCAAAGGTCTCCACGCGGATGCCGATCTTGATGTCCCTCAGCTGTCGGATGAAGAAGTGCAGGCGCTTGGCCCCGGTGCCCTGGGTCCAGCCCAGGAACGTGTCGCTGGCGGGCTGCATGAGCCGGTACCCGGCCACGACTCGCTGGCCGTGGTTGGAAAAAGTGCTCGGGCCCACGTAGGGCTCCAGCACCGATCGACGAGCCTCCTTGACCTGCAGAAAGAGAGGATCCCCCTCGCCGGCCATGAAGAGGAGCACCCAGCACGATGTTCCGACGCTGCCGATGCCCACCACCTTGACGGCCGCGTCCCGCAGCTCGTATCGATCGTACAGGGCCTGGATGGAATGAGAGAGCGTGGCGCGATACCCGTTGAGTGTATCCATCACGTTCCGTGAGACCACGCCCGGCGTATCTCCAGGGCCATGAAAGATCGTCGGAAGCTGGTCCTTGATGACCGGCACTTCCCCCTTGTGCTCCACGAGCTTCGGGAACAGCTCTTCCCCACGGCTCTTGGCTGTCTCTCGCTCGATGCGCTCGACGGCACGCCTGCGCTGAGCGGCCGGCAATCCCGCCATCAGCTCCTCGGCCCACAGCGCGCGGTACCACAGCTCCAGCGTGCGCATCTCGCTGAACTCCCCCATCGACTCGCGGTAGGAGCGAGCGCAGGTCATGGCCATATCCCTGCCGATGCTCTCCCGGAGCCCCTTGTCTCGGCACGCGATGACGAAGCTGGCGGCCAGGCGCTTGACGTCCCACTCCCAAGGAGCGGGGAGGGTCTCGTCGAGATCGTTGATGGAGAAGATGATCCTTCGCTCGGGCGTCGCGAATCCGCCGAAGTTCGACAGGTGGGCATCCCCGCAGCACTGGACGTGGACCCCGGAGACCGGCGTGGACGCGAGGTCGGCGGCCATGGTGAGGGCTCCCCCGCGATAGAACGCGAAGGGCGACCTGACCATGCGCCCGTGCCGCAGCGGAAGGAGCTCCGGAGTGCGCCCCTTTTCCGCCGAGAGCACCATCTCGACGGGATCGCGCCGGTGACGGGGCGCTTTCCAGATGGCGTGCGAGCTGCGAGGGCAGCGTTCCCGCAAGGCCTTGCCAGCGGCGAGACGCTCGGCCCTCGATCGAGGCTCAGCGGAACCCAGGCGTGCTCCGCCCCCCGGCCGCCCTCGCCCATTCGACGACGGCTGCGGCCGCGCCTCCGGGACCCCGTTCGGCCGCAGCCTTCTCAAGCGACCTTCGGTCCGCGTTCCCATACGTTCACCCCCCATTTTGTGCACCACGATAGGTGCACGCCCTTTCCACCAGCATCGATGAAACGAGGTCTACCCCGCGCGCGTCTAACCGTCCCGTGATTGCAGCGAGAACCTACCAAAGCACACCTTACGCTATCGCGGCGAGGCATGGGTCCGGGAGTTCCGCGTTTGGTGGTTGAAATATATGCTTGTTTTTCAATGTAGCCAGGATTAGTCTCACCGCATGAACAAACGCCAAGTCATCTCGGCCCCCGCCCAGCTCAGGGCCCTCGCCTCCCCCGCGCGGCAGGAGGTGCTCGACCTGCTCGCGAGGATGGGCCCGGCGTCGGTCTCCAGCCTGAGCGGGCTCCTCAAGCGTCCCGCGGACGGCCTCTACTACCATCTTCGTGCGCTCGAGCGAGCCGGGCTGGTCGGCCGGGCCGGGACGAGGGTGCGCGGAGGTCGTGAGGAGGCTCTGTTTCGCTCCGTGCACCGGGAGCCGGCCCTGCTCCACGACACGTCCCCGGGCGGCAACTCGACGGAGGTGACGGCGGTCGTCGCGTCCATGCTTCGCCTCGGCATTCGGGATTTCCAGAGGGCCGCGGCGGCGGGCAACGCGCGGACCGAGGGGACGCGGCGCGAGCTCTGGGCGATCCGTGTCGCCGGCTGGCTCTCCCCTTCCGACCTGGCCAGCGTTAATCGAGGAATGCGGAATCTGCGGGACGCACTCGGAAAGCGCCGCGGAGCGGGCCGGCTCTACGCCATCACGATCCTGCTCACCCCGCTCGATCACCGTAAGCGCCGGACGCGCGGCGCCGCGCGACCGGCCGCCACGAGGACACCCCGATGATTCAGCCACTCCTTCTCGCCGCATCGCTGGCAGCAACGCCCGCCTCCATGCCGTCGTCGGCCTCGGCCTTCCTGACCTTCGAGTCGGGCGTGCTCGCCGGAGTCAACTGGGTCGACCGCACGGCCACGCGGCTCCACACGCGCAGCATCCTCGCGCAGTCCTGTGTCATCGATGCGACGATCGAGCTGCGCGAGGATCAATCGGAATCGCGATCCACCACCGTCCTCACGAACGCCGGGAGCGAGCCCATGGAGCCCGTCGAGGGAACGGCCGGCGAAGGGATGATCTTCTGGTCCGACATGAGCCCAAGCTCCATCGAGCAGGCCGTGCTGCGGGCGCGCGCGTTGAACCAGCCCTCGGCCATCCTCCACGCGACCTCCCTCTTCCGAGCGTCCCATGACGAGGTGAGGGTGACCCGGGTGGATTCCACCGACTGGGTCGTGACCTGCCACAGCAAGCGGTACGAGGTGCTCACCGACGCGGCCGGGCTCATGCTCTCCGCCACGCTCCCGGAGTACGGCGTCACGATCGAGCGCCGGGAGGGATTCGGTCCGGAGCGGTATCCCCTCTGGCCACCCGACAGCGCTCCGCCCGACAGCGCCTATCGCGCGGTTGACGTGACGATTCGGGCTCCCGAGGGACACGCGCTCGCGGGGACACTCACCACGCCGCGCGGCCGCGGTCCCTTTCCCGCGGCCGTGTTGATCACGGGCCTCTCCCCCAACAATCGGAATGAAGGCCAGCCGCCCTGGATGCCACTCCGGGACATCGCGGATGCGCTCACGCGACGCGGCATCGCCGTGCTCCGGGTGGACGATCGGGGTGTCGGCAAGTCCACGGGGGATCGGGCGACCTCGACCACGTTCGACGAGGCGAACGACGTCGCGACCGAAGTGAAGTGGTTACGGGCCCGATCGGGTATCGACCACCGCCGCATCGCCCTGGTGGGCTACAGCGAGGGCGGGCTCATCGCGCCGATGGTCGCGGCTCGAGACGCCTCCATCGCGGCCATCGTGACTCTGGCCGGGCCCGGAGTGCCGGGCCCCGAGGTCGCGCGCTACCAGATCGAGGCCGCCGTCGTCCGCGACCCGTCGATCGCCCCCTCGGACCGGGAGACTGAGATCCAGAGGCAGCTGGCCGACACCCTGACGATCCGGGAGCGAAGCTATCTCTCGATCGAGCCGATGCAGTACGCGAAGCGCACGCGATGCCCCGCCCTGATCCTCCAGGGGGGAACCGATCTGCACGTCCCGCTCCGATCCCCCGAGCGCCTGGCCTGGGCGATGCGCAGCGGCGGAAATACCGACGTCACGGTGAGGATCGTTCCCGGAGTGAGCCATTCCCTGCTGATCGATCCCATCGGACTCAACAGCGGATGGGTCTATCTACCTGCGCTCGTGACCTCTCCCGCGATCCTGGGCACCGCGGGGGATTGGCTCGCCGCGCGGCTCGGCGTGAAGCGCGGAGTGGCTGAAGCCGCGCGTTGAAACGCGTTCATCGAGCGGGGTTCATCCAGCCGATCGAGCGGACGGCAGGCGCGCGCGGAGCCAGCGGATCTGACCCCGGTGGCTGATCTCGTCCTCGGCCACGTGGAACCATGCCCAGTGCGCGTTCATCTCGGGAGCCGCCACGAGCGCGGCGTCGAGCCAGGAGTCATCGCGCTCGGCGAGCGCGGCGAGGGTCCGCTCGCGAGCCAGCGCCAGGTCCTCCACGTACGACTCCAGCTCTCGTCCCCGGATCTGTCGCCGCCCCTCATCACCCAGGTCCAGCGCCGCAATCCAGGCCTCCTCCTCGCTCGCCGGCGGCTTGCGCTCTTCGAACGTAACCACCTGGTACCACCATTCCACCGCAGCCGCATGCGCGAGAAGCGCGCCGATCGTGTTGCTCCCTGGGTCGTGCAGGTGATCCAGGTCATCGCGCGACAGACCCTCGACGGCCTGGAGGAGCGTCGAGCGCGCGTACGAGAGCATCCCGACCAGTCGCCCGATCGTCGGGGTGAAACCGGGGATCGCTTCGATGACGAGGCGGGGTCGCACCATGTCTGGAACGCGCTCCTTTCTCTTGCGGGGGCCCCGGACATTAAGCAAGATCGGCGCGAATTGCCACCTGGGGGACCACTGTGGATTCGAAGAGCGTCACGGAGGCCCTGAACGCGGCGGCGCACGGCGACGGGAAAGCCCTCGATCGCCTTC
>JAEHDN010000278.1 GCA_016880395.1 Candidatus Eiseniibacteriota bacterium | reverse complement strand
GCCTGGAAGCACGTCCAGAGCCTCCGCATCGGGCTCGCCGTGGGCGCTCCGAGCGTTCTCGTGGCCGGGTCGACCTCCTGGACCCTGAAGACCCGCGATGGCCTCGAGATCGCCCACGAGGAGAGCGGAGAGAGGGTCCGGGTGATGCGCATGGGGGTGGGATCGGTCGAGGTGCTCCGGGAAGGCAACCCCGGGCCTCTCTGGACCGGGAGCCCTGGGGACACGCTCCTGCTCGTCCCCTCCGGCAACGGCATGTCCGGGTGGGCCGGTAGATGGTACCGGGGGACGTTCCGCATCCACGCGTCGCAGTCCGAGGGGATCACGCTCGTCAACGAGGTCGACCTGGAGAGCTATCTCCGCGGGGTCCTCCCGAACGAGATCGGCAACCCGCCTCCGTCGGACTTCGAGGCCGTGAAGGCCCAGGCCGTCGCCGCGCGCTCGTACACGCTCTCCTACATCGGGCGCCGCGCCGCGCTCGGATTCGACCTCTACGCGTCCGTGGAGGACCAGGTCTACGCGGGCACGGCCAAGGAGAATTCGCAGGCGAACCGCGCCCTCGAGCTGACGCGGGGCGAGGTGCTCCTGAGCGGCGACGAGCCGATCCGCGCGCTCTACTCGTCCGCGTGCGGCGGCCGCACGGCGAACGTCGAGGACGTGTGGCCATGGCCGTGGACGCCGTATCTCAGGAGTGTGCGCGACGCGGGACCGGACGGCCGCTCCTACTGCGATCTATCCGCGAACTACCGCTGGCGCGAGGAGTGGAGCGTCGGCGAGTTCATGGACATGCTCCGCGAGTACGGTCCGCAGGAGGGAGGCGCGCTCGCGGCGCTGTCGGGCGATCTCCTCGACGTGCGCGTCGCGTCGCGGGGCCGGAGCGGGCGCGTGCGCGAGCTGGCCGTGACGACCACCGAGGGGGACTGGACGATCGGGGGCGATCGGGTCCGATGGGCCGTGCGCCGTCCGGGCCAGACGGCGATCTTGCGGAGCAGCTTCTTCAAGATCGGGGTCGTGCGCGACGCGCAGAACCGCCCGGTTCGCGTGATCGCCTCGGGCGCGGGGAACGGCCACGGCATCGGGCTCTGCCAGTGGGGCGCCATGGGTATGGCGCGCGCGGGTCTGAGCTACCGCGAGATCCTGGGCCACTACTACAAGCGCACGCGCCTGATGATGGGCTAGAGATCGGGCCCGGAGCCACGCCGGGCTCGGTCCCGATCCGCGGCCATCGCCCGAGCATCCAAGTTGGTCCAGGCTTCGCGGTTGACCCGGCTCGGCCCGCCGCCTATACTCTCGCTTCTGCTTTCGACATACCTCTCGGTGGGGTCGTAGTTCAGCTGGTTAGAACGCCTGCCTGTCACGCAGGAGGTCGCGGGTTCGAGTCCCGTCGGCCCCGCCATTAGATAGCGCGATAGATCCAAATGGCCCTCCGTCTGGTGCTTCTCCTTGGCCCCCTCTCGCCCGGACCGCGCCGCATTTCCTGCGTTCGGTTCCCTCTGCTCAAGCGTTGTAATGAGAAGAGAAGCACATCTGGCGACCGGTCCCATGACTGTTCCGGAACTTCCCATGCGCACGGCTCGCATCGCGTTACTCTGCATTCTCTTGTCCCTCGCCAATAGGCCGGTCCAGGCTGCCTGGCCGCCCGTCTTCCGAGGTCCGGAGCTCTATGGCGCTGGTGACTGGCCGGCAGGGGCCGCTACCCGTGGAGGACTCCCTGCCGGGATAGCCTCGGGGGACCTGAACGGGGATCAACTGCCCGATATCGTCGTTTCGAACAACTCGAACTTCGATTTCAGCGGTCCCGGCAATACCATTTCGGTCCTGATCCACTACTCCGACTTCACCTCTCCTGTGCTTTTTCAACCGAAGTCCAACTACAGGGCGGTCACGTCTCCGGCCGGGCTTTCGACGGCGGACATGAACCGCGACGGGAATCTGGACGTGATCGTGAGCAGCAACGGCGCCGACTCCCTTGCCGTTCTCCTGGGAAACGGCACCGGGGCGCTCGGCGCCCCGACGGTCTACAGCGTTCCGAGGACCAGCGTGGCAGGGCTCAAGGTCGCTGACGTGAATGCGGACGGCTGGCCGGACGTGGTCCTTGCTCGGGACAACGCTGCTCCGGATGGCATCTCGGTCATGCTCGGCACCGGAGGCGGGGCCCTTGGACCCCCGATCGGCTATGCGTCAGGGCTCCCGATCCCAGCGGTCATAAGCTTCCTTGCCACGGGGGACGTGACGGGCGACGGCATGGTCGATGTCGTCGCAGCGGACGGACAAGGCGGCTCTGGCGTCGTCGTGTTTCAGGGCAACAACACAGGAGCGTTTACGGCGATGGGCG
The DNA here is from genome assembly GCA_016880395.1 of Candidatus Eiseniibacteriota bacterium. Classification (GTDB taxonomy): domain Bacteria; phylum Eisenbacteria; class RBG-16-71-46; order SZUA-252; family SZUA-252; genus WS-9. The sequence goes on along the minus strand of JAEHDN010000278.1, from coordinate 6,831 downwards.
TGTTCCCGGACGTGCCCAGCTCATCCCTTGTCGACGTCGAGATCGCGCGCCTGAACGCAGACGCCATCCCCGACCTGGTGGTCTCATGGTTCAACGGCACCATGAAAGGAATGGCCGTGCTCATCGGGACTGGGGCCGGTGCCTTCATGCCCTATGCCCATTATCCGACCACGCATGATGTCGGGGAGATCTCGCTGGCCGATGTCGACAAGGACGGAAGGGTCGACGTCGTGGCCTCCGGGACGGGCGGCGCAGACAACACGGTGACCCTGTTTCATGGGAACGGAGACGGGACGTTCGGGGCGCCGACTTATTATGTCGCCACCCAGGTGCTCTATCGTTCGACGCTCGCGGACGTCAACGTGGATGGTTGGCCGGACCTCGTGGCGCCGGTCTACACACTCGCCTACGCCCCCCTGGCTCACACGGTGGCCGTCCTCCTGGGTGACGGAGCGGGTGGGTTCCTCGACGGTACTGAGAATCTCCAGGGAAGGAAGCCTTTCCGGGAGGCCATGGCCGACTTCAATCGGGACGGCAAGCTCGACGTCATCGCGTCCGACTCGATGGGGGTCACGGTGGGGCTCGGGAATGGCGACGGTACGTTCGTAGCGCTTCCCAAGATGAATCTTACGTTCAACCCGGGAACGATTGTGGTTGCGGACTGGAATCGGGACGGGAAGAGCGACTTTGCCATCCAGCGGCAGGGCACGACCCAGGTCTTCGGCTACATCGGCATGGGTGACGGGACGTTCGTCGCCTCGCCCTACTTCTCCTTGTTCACCTCCGTCATCTTTCCAAGATCCGTAACAGACATGAATCATGACGGAAGACCCGATCTCGTGGTGGGAAACGGCCCGAGCTCCCTGGGCGTTCTGACACAGGACCCGGGAGGCACGACCTTCACGATGACGGGGCCCACATCTTCGATGTCGGGCACGATTCAGTCCCTCGCCACGGGCGATTGGAATCGCGACGGCAATCCCGACGTGGCGGTCGCGACGAACATCGGAATCGACATGTCGCTGGGCACCGGCGGCGGCGCCATCAGTGCCGTTCCGAACAATCTCTTCGCCGGAAGATCCTATCGGGACGTCTGCGCCGGCGATTTCAATCGGGACGGCCTGCCCGATCTTGCGGGTATCGAAGCCGCGGCAGGACAGACCGGTGTTCATGGAATCAACATGATGCTTGGGAATGGTGCGGGGTTCTTCCCGGGGGGGAATTCCTTCCTCATCCTGGAGCAGAACGGTTATCGGATCGAGAGTTGGGATGCGAACGCGGACGGGGCTCCCGATATCATCACGTCGCAGCTGAATGACTCGAATGAATTCCTGCCTCAAACGGTGTTGGCCAACATGGAAGTCCTCCTCAACAACGGGAATGGGACATTCGGCTACGCCCTCGCCCATTCCCTCGGTCTCTCCAGCCTCTCGTCCGTCACGTCCCCCTACTTCGCCTCCGGCGACGTCACGGGGGACGGTTTGCCCGATCTCGTCTCCCCATCGCTGCTGTCGCCGCCCACCTCGGCCTATGGGCTCAAGACCTTGCGCTCCATCGCGCCTGTGCGTGGGGCTGGCCTCGATCCACGGGTGGACTATTCGGCCCCCCAAGCCAACCGCGTGGCGATCGGGGATCTGAATCGCGATGGAATTCCGGACGTGGTTTCGGGCTCGCCGACCACTCCCGGCGTCACCGTGAGGTTGGGAAACGAGTTGGGTGGCCTCGGTGACGGCACGGCTGTGTCGCAGAGTCTGGGCGTTCGCCAGGTAGGTCTCGCGGACTTCAATGGAGATGGAATTCCGGATCTCGTGACATCCCGCACCGGTCTCGGGGCCCCGGAGGTCGTCTCTTGCATGCTCGGAATCGGGGACGGCACGTTCGGCCCGCGGCTCGATAATCCGACCGTGGACGTGCTGGATTTCGCGATCGCCGACATGAACCGGGACGGTCGTCCCGATCTCGTGGTTGGCCAGCCGAACGCAGGCGGGAGCTTCATTCGCGTCCTTCTCGGGAACGGTGACGGGACCTTCACCCCTCAGGCGGCCTCTTCGGTCTCGTGGGTGTATGACCTCGATACGGCCGATGTGACTCGCGACGGCATCCCCGACGTCGTCGTGGCAGGTGGCGTGCTGAGCGTGTTGTACGGGAATGGAGACGGAACGCTATCGGCCTCGTCGGAAGTTTCGGTGGGTACGACGACGCTGCAAGCGATCTGCGTCGCCGATTTCGATCGGGATGGATATTCCGATATCGCGGTCACGGACCTGGGCGGCCACGTCATCGTGGGCTGGGGATCGGCCGCCCCTCCGTTCAGCTCCTACGTCACGTCATCGCTTCCGTTCAGCGCCTGGGACATCCAGGTCGGGGCGGCGAAAGTGGACGGGCAGCCCTACCTCTATCTCTCCACGCTGTCGAACGAGGTCGCGATCCTGAAGCAGGGGGCACCCGGCGCGTTCACGGTATGGGGAACCTTTCCGACGGGCGTGAATCCGGAGGCTTTGGAGCTGGCTGATCTCAACCGGGACGGCGCGCTCGACGTCGTGACCGCGACTTCATCCTCCGGGAATATCTCGGTCTTCCTTCACGGCGCGAAGATCGTGACCGGGATCGAGTCGGAGCGGGTGGCCGCGCTTCCGATCCGTCTCTGGCAGAACTACCCCAATCCGTTCAACCCAAACACCACAATCCGATTCTCACTCCGCCGTGCGGATCGGGTCCGCCTGACGGTCTTTGACGTCCAAGGCCGGACGGTCGCGACTCTGGTGGACGAAGTGAGGCGAGCGGGAGACCATTCGGTCATTTGGCGCGGCAGGACGGATGATGGTACCCCCGTGGCGTCGGGGCTGTATTTTTACCGGCTCTCGACCGCGGGCGGGTCGGAGGAGTCCCGGCGGATGATCTTGTTGAAGTGATATGGAACGACCCTAGGTAGACACTTGTCCAAGGCGGCCACGTCCAACAGAGCGTGGCCGCTTTTTTCTAGCGACAGTCCCAGCGACAGCCGCACCGTCGGCGTCATCGTGCACCACGTTGGCAACATGTACCCGGTCGAGGTTATACTCCTGCGTCTTCTCCTTTGGCCTGGGGTCGTAGTTCAGCTGGTTAGAACGCCTGCCTGTCACGCAGGAGGTCGCGGGTTCGAGTCCCGTCGGCCCCGCCATTTCGAGTCACCTGGAGGCAGCATGAATCGCCGAACCGCACGTCTGGCAGATCGGATCGAGGAGGGGGCCACTGCGCTCGCCTCCTTTGCAGAAGGACTGAACGACGCGGAGTGGCGGGCCGTCGTGCACCCGGACGGCCGAACGGTCGGGGTCATCGTCCACCACGTCGGGAACATGTACCCGGTCGAGGTGGAGCTGGCGCAGGTCCTGGCGGCGGGCAGGCCGATCGAGGGCGTGACGTGGGCGGTGGTCGCCGACATCAACGCCAAGCACGCCCAGGAGTTCGCGTCCGTGACGAAGGCGGAGGCCCTCGCCTTCCTCCGGAAGAACAGCAAGGCTGCCGCGGATGCCATCCGCGCGATGAAGGACGAGGATCTCGACAATGCGAACACGGTGTCGCTCTACGGCGACCCGCCGCTCACCACACAGTTCTTCATCGAGGATCACGCCCTGCGGCACAGCTGGCATCATCTGGCGAAGATCAAGGCCACGCTGAAGAAGTAACCCGGTCCCGAGCCGATATCCATAGACGCACGAGAGCCCCACTCATGCGCGTTTCCACGGCCCGTTCTCGCCTGGCGCCAGCGCCACCTTGATGGCCCCGCTTTGCTTCTGCAGAGCCGTGCGGACGGCGCGCCGGAATTCCCGAATGGGAAACGTGTGCGTGTGCAGGTCCCGGAGTCTCACGGACCCGGCGGCGAGTCGGGGCAGGAGAAGTTCGTAGGGGTGCATCCGACGTCCGTCCCAGCGGACGGGTCCATAACCGTTGACGCCGCGGCAGCGGATCTCCCGGTACCAGAGCGGCGTCGGATCGATTCCTTGCGCCGTGATCGGTGAGGTGGCGAGCACCAGCTCGCCCCGTGTCCGCACGGACGCGATCGCCCAGCGCAGGGACGATAGCGTGCCCGCGGCGTCGATCACGCGATCGAACGTCCCGCGCACGACGGCCCCGTATCCGGGCACGTCTCTCCGATGCATCCCGAGGGTGGCCCCCCACGCAAGAAATTCGCGCTCATCGCGAGCCAAGGTCACGGTGAGCCCCCGCGCCGCGGCCCATTGCCGCTGCGATTCATGACGGACGAGGAGCTCGTGCGAGCCCGGCAGGTCGAGGGCTCGCGCAAGGAGCATGCAGAGGAGTCCGATCGTGCCTCCCCCGATGACGAGCGTCCGTCCGGCCATCGCCTCGCCGCCTTCGCGCAGGAGCGATCCGAGCGCCGTGGCCGCTGGGTCGAGGAGCAATGCGTCGGAATCGTCCACCGCGTCCGGAAGCGGCCACAGCTGCGAGACGTGCGCGAGACACTCGCGGGACCAGCCCCCGCCCGTTTCCCGGCTGAACCCGATCGCGAGCGCGGCTCCCGGCCAGCGCGCGCCGTTGCGTTTCTCGCAAAGCCCGTCCCACCCGCTCGAGCAGGGACCGCACGGAAGATCCTCCCCGCGCGTCGCGCAGCCGAGAGGCGACCACACCGCGACGCGGTCTCCGGCTTTCACGTTCCGTGAATTCGCGGGGACGTCCTGATCCCTGGCCACCTCCGCCACGATCTCGTGCCCGGGGACGAATGGGTAGGTTGCCTCCGGCTCGAGGTAGAGCGAGTCGCGGCCGGTGATGACGGCGAGGTCGGTGCCGCAGATGCCGCAGAGTCGGATGCGAAGCCGGACCCATCCGGCGGGCAGCGCTTCCGGCGGAGTGGCGCCCCGCCTCGTGGTCGAGGCCGACACGGTGAACGGGTCGAGAGGCGCCATGCGGGTGGACCAGAGGGGTCGCGCGTAGCGAAAGAAGAACCGCGAGAGCAGGTAGCGGCCGATCTCGTGTCGAAACAGCACCCCCTCGACGCCGCGACCGGTCACGCGATCGTCCGCTCGTAGAGCACGTACGTCTTGATGGGCGGGCAGCCGAAGGCCTCGATCACGTGCCGAACCCGGCTGTTGTCTCCGTGGACCAGAGACAGCTCGACCCGCTCGTACCCGTGCCGCAGCGCTGCTTCGACCGTGGCGCGCGCGAGGCGCACGGCGATTCCGCGTGCGATCCACTCGGGATCGACGCCAAGAAGGATGTACCGCGCCGTCCGGATGCGGGGAATGCGCCGGAGGAGGCGGAGCCACCCCAGCGGCAGCAGCCGCCCGTGGAGCCCGAGCAGCGCTTCGTTGACGTTGGGCAGAGTGAGGCTGAAGCCGACCGGCGTGCCTTCGGCTTCCGCGATGAAGATGAGATCGGGTTGTGCGAACGCCTCGAAGCTCTTCGCCATCGACCGGAACTCGTCCCACGAGATCGGGACGAAACCGAAGACTCCCGCGAAGGCGGAATTGTAGAGAGCGAAGAGCGCCCTGTATTCCTCGTCTCCTAGGCTCCGGTCGAGACACCGGATGCGGGCGCCGCCGGTCCGAGCCGACGCCAGGATCCGGTCGACGGCCGGCGAATGCCGGCTCGCAGGCGTCCAGAGATAGGCGTGGTACGAGGTCCGGGGAGCGTAGCCGGCCCCCTGGATCAGATCCGCGTAGTAATCGGGATTGTAGGGGGAGAGGATCATGGGGCTCGACGGAGGTCCCGGCGCCAGGAGCCCGACCTCGTTGTGGAACGAGAGATGGACCGGCCCCAGGACGAGCCGTGCGTCCTGCTCGCGGAGCCACCCCTCCGCGGCGTGAAGGAGCCCGCGAGCCGCCTCGGGATCACGCGCGCACTCGAAGAAGCCGAAGAACCCCGACCGCGGCGCCCACCGCTCCGCAAACTCGGGATCCACGGTCGTGGCGATCCTCCCGACGGGCTTCCCATCCCGCAGGGCCAGGAATCGCATGGCATTCCGGCTCTGGAGCGCCGGATTCCTCCGCGGATCCCAGCGGGCGGCCTCCTCGGAACGCAAGGGCGCCACCCAGTTCTGATCGCGCCGATAGAGCCGGTAGGGGAGGTCGTTGAAGACGCGAGCGTCGCGACGCCCTTCCACCGATTGGACCGTGAGCCGGCTCATGGCTCGGACCGTAGGTCTTGCGGATGCTGCCGGTCAACCGGCAGCTCCGGCCATCGGGGCCCCCGTGCCGTGTTCCGCTCAGGTTCCCGTTCGGGCGCGATGTTCGTTTTCGTTACCCCCAAGCGTTCCATAGGATGACACTTGATCCCTGAACCAGGCGAACAGGAGGCCTCATGCCGGGCTCCACCCTTCGGGGCAACGTACTGCTCATCGGACCGACCGCCCTGGACTCCCGCGGCAGGCCGATCAAGCTTTCCCGCATGCACCTTCCGGGTCTCACGCTTCCCATGCTCGCGGCGGTGACGCCCGACTCCGTGCGCCTCCGGCTCGTGTCCGAAACCACTGACGAGATCCCCTTCGACGAGCCCTGGGATCTCGTCGGTCTGACGGGGATGGGGTCCGGGATCGTCCGCGCTTGGCAGATTGCGGACGAATTCCGCCGTCGAGGGGCGAAGGTCGTGATCGGGGGAATCGCGGCCAGCCTCGCCGATCCGGAGTGGTCGCTCGCGCACGCGGACGCGCTCGTGGTCGGAGAGGCCGAGGAGATCTGGCCGACCGTCGTGGCTGATGCCGCGGCAGGATCGCTGAAGCGGATCTACCGTCCAGACCGTCCGCCGCCGATCGACGCGCTACCGCTACCGCGATATGACCTCATGAACGCGGCCAAGCTCGGTTGGTGGCGTCCGGTCCAGGCGACACGCGGGTGCCCG
>JAEHDN010000277.1 GCA_016880395.1 Candidatus Eiseniibacteriota bacterium | reverse complement strand
GCCCGAGCGCGCGCACCGCCCTGGCCTGCAAACCGCCGACACGGAGGTCGCCTGAAGGTCTGGATCGACGTCGACAACGCGCCGCACGTCCAGTTCTTCCGCCCGGTGATCCAGCGGCTCCGCGATCTGGGTGCGACGGTTCACGTGAGCGCCCGCGATCGCACCTACGTGCCCCAGCTCCTCCATTCCTTCGGCATCCCGCACACCGTGATCGGCCACGGCCGCCCCGAGGGCGCGGTCGCCAAGGCGCGCGCGCTCGCCTCGCGCACGGCGCAGCTCATGCGCTACGCGGCGGGGAAGAAGTTCGACGTGGCCATGGGCCACGGATCGCGGGCGCTCGCGCCCGCGGCGCGGCTCTCCGGCATCAAGAACCTCACGATGTTCGACTACGAGCACGTCTCCACCTGGATCTTCCGGACGTTCTGCGATCGCATCCTGATTCCGCGCGCCACCATGGATCGGATGAAGGGCCTCGAGCCGCCGGGCCGCTGGGTTCCCTTCGAGGGCTTCAAGGAAGAGGTCTACCTCGCCGAGTACAAGGTCGATCCGAGCATCCGGGTCCGGCTCGGCGTGAAGCCGGACGAAGTCCTGGTCGCCCTCCGCCCGCCCGCGACGACCGCGCACTATCACGATCCAAAGAGCGAGGAGCTCTTGCGCGCGATCACGAACCGGCTCGGGTCGGCGGCCAATGTGCGCACGGTCTGGCTGCGCCGGGACCTGGCCGATCCGATCCCGAACCTCCAGTGGGTCCCGACCTTCATCGTGCCCAACCGTCCGCTCGACGGACCCTCGCTCCTCGCGGAGGCGGACGTCGTGATCTCGGGAGGCGGCACGATGACGCGCGAGGCGGCGCTGCTCGGCACCCCGGCCTACAGCATCTTCACCGGGCCGACGGGCGCCATCGACGAGGAGCTGAGCCGGCGTGGCTCGCTGGTGCTGGTGCGGAGTCTGGAGGAGGCGGAGCGGATCCCGCTCGTGAAGAAGCCAGCGGGGAGCGATGGGCGCGGGAGCTGCACCCCGGCCCTCCGGGAGTTCGTGGTGGAGCAGATCCAGGATGTGGCGCGGTCGAAGAGCCGCGCGCGGGCGGTCGCCGGTGAGGCGAATGGGAATGGAGGGGAGCTTGGGAGTACCGTTCGTTGACCTGATCGGGCAGCATCGCGCGATCCGGCAGGAGCTGGACGCGGCGGTTCGGGACGTCATCGAGAGCGCGGCCTTCGTGCTCGGCCCGGCCGTGGAGGAGTTCGAAGGCGATTTCGCTCAGTACCTGGGCGTGGACCACGTCGTGGGAACGAGCAATGGAACGACCGCGCTCTCGCTCGCGCTCCTCGCGCTCGGCGTGGGCGAGGGGGACGAGGTGATCGTCCCCGCGCAGACCTTCATCGCGACCGCCGAGGCGGTGGTGCACGTCGGCGCGAAGCCCGTGTTCGTCGATGTGCTCGACACGACCGCATGCATGGACCCCGCGGCGCTCCCTGCGGCCATCACGCCGCGCACGCGGGCCATCGTTCCGGTCCATCTGTTCGGCCAGTCCGCGGAGATGCAGCCGATCCTCGACATCGCCCGCTCCCGCGGCATACCCGTCCTCGAAGACGCCTGCCAGGCGCACGGCGCGACCTACCAGGGTCGCCGTGTCGGCTCGCTCGGCATCGCATCCTGCTTCTCGTTCTATCCGGGGAAGAACCTCGGCGCCTTCGGCGAGGGGGGCGCGGTGGCCACGAGCGACTCTCACCTGGCCGCGCGCGTCCGGCGGCTTCGGGACCATGGCCAGTCCGAGCGCTATCACCATGCGGAAGTGGGCTACAACGCGCGCATGGAAGGCATTCAGGGAGCGGTGCTCGGGGTGAAGCTGCGCTGCCTCGACCGATGGAACGAGTCCCGCCGCGGCCATGCGGCCTACTACCGCGAGTGGCTCGACGGCTCGAGCGTGCGGCTCCCGGCGGAGGCTCCGGGGCGCGAGCACGTGTATCACCTCTTCGTCGTGCGGAGCGGGGACCGGGCCGAGCTGCGGGAGCACCTCACCCATCAGGGAATCCAGACGGGGCTTCATTACCCGGTGCCGTTGCATCTCCAGCCGGCGTTTTCCTCGATGGGATATCGCGAGGGATCGTTCCCGGCGGCCGAGGCCTGGGCGCGGGAGGGGCTCTCGCTGCCGATGTTCGCGGAGCTGTCCCGTGTGCAGCTCGACGAGGTGATCGAGGGGGTGAAGTCACACAGCCTGGTGACCGAAACCGGGGCTCGATGACAGTTTGCGGTTGACGCCGCTCGGAAGCGGCTGATTCACTGCGGAGCGTGGCGGGTCTGGGGGGCCTCGACCACGGCTCCACCACGCCATCGGCGGCTCGGATGCCGCCGGGAGGAAGGGCTGAACCAGGAAGGAATCGCCCGTCGCCAGAGCGAGCCCGCCGACCTCGCGGTCCCTCGCGCCACGCCCGCCCCGGTGACCCGCACGCGTCACGTCGCCATGCTCGCCCTCGCGATCGCGCTCGATCTTCTCGCCGTGGCGGCCGGATTCCTCCTGCCCGCGCTCCTTCGATTCACGCCCGCGGCCCTCCTCGAGGCCATGATCGCGCCCGCGGGCGCGACGACGGCAGCTCTTGGCGCCGTTCTCTGGTTCGCAATGCTGAGCGCGCGGGATGCCTACGGCCCTCGGGTCATGGTCTCGAAGGTCGACCAGGCCCTTCGCGTTCTGGGCGCGGCGGTCCCGGCCTGGGTGCTGATCCATCTGCTCGCGTTCGTGACGAAGACCTCGGTGCCCTTCGAGAGCCGGCTCGCAATCGGACTCTCGCTCCCGGCGGTCCTCGTGGCGCTCTGCGCCGTGCGCCTCACCGCGATCCGCCCCCTGGCGCGCCGGATGTACGGCCGCCTCGTCCGCGGGCCGAGGCTGGTGGTGGGGGACTCGGAGCGGGCCGACCGGCTCGCCGCGGATCTCGAGGAGCGGGATCCCGAGGGGCGTCCCACGTTGATCGTCCCGCTCGCGCCCATGTC
>JAEHDN010000276.1 GCA_016880395.1 Candidatus Eiseniibacteriota bacterium | reverse complement strand
TCCGGACGCTACGCGCGCGAGGCCCTGCCGCGGTTCGTCGCCGGAGCGGCGTTCGTGTTCCTGGAGGAGCTGCCCCCGGCACAGGATCTGGCGCTCGCCGCGCTCGCTCAGGGCTCCCGCTCGGTGCGGGAGGACCTGGTGCGGATGGACGCGGTCGACGACGTGGATCTGGGGGTCGCCGTTCCGGACGCCGCGACCCGGTGACCCGGGCGGCCCCACCGGGTATCATCGCGGCGCCGGTCTCCACTCGCCTGTAACCGGGGGTCCCAGCTCCTGTCTCTCGAATTCCTGCTCTGCGTCGTTGCCGGTTTCCTCGCGCAGCTGGTCGACGGCGCGCTGGGAATGGCGTACGGCGTGACGGCGTCGAGCCTCCTCCTCTCGTACGGCATTCCTCCGGCCGCGACGAGCGCGACCGTGCACGCCGCGGAGTGCTTCACGACGGGCGCCTCCGGCCTCTCCCACCACTGGTTCCGGAACGTGAACGGAGCGATGTTCCGGAAGCTCCTGGTTCCGGGCATCGTGGGCGCGGTGGTGGGCGCGTACCTCCTCACGGCCATGCCCGGCGAGCGCTTCCGCCCCTTCGTCGCGGGTTACCTCCTCGTGATGGGCGGGGTCATCATCGTGAAGGCCTTCCGGCCCTTCCCACCGCAGGCCGCGACGACCCACCTGGGGGCGCTGGGCTTCGTGGGAGCGCTCGTGGACGCGATGGGCGGCGGCGGCTGGGGCCCGATCGTAGCGAGCACGCTCATCGTGCGCGGGCACGACGTGAAGAACACGGTGGGCACCGTGAACGCGGTGGAGTTCTTCGTGACCGTCGCCGCCTCGGTCACCTTCTTCCTGACGATCGGGGTCTCGAACTGGCCGATGATCCTGGGCCTGGCCCTCGGCGGCCTGCCGGCGGCCCCCCTCGCGGCCTGGGCCTGCAAGCGCGTGCGCCCGCGGCCCCTCATGGTCGCGGTCGGCTGCCTGGTCATCGCGCTGAGTCTCCGGACCCTGCTCAAGCACTTCGGCCGGATCTGAGTCCCCGCGCCGGGCGATGTGGAGTAGACTCAGCGCCCCTGTCCACCGTCGGCCCGGGGGGTCCGGCGGGGACCAACCGTTCGAGGAGGCGCGACCCATGAAACGGATGTACCTGGCTCTAGCTCTCGTGCTCGCGGTGCCCGTCTTCGCCATCGCCCAGGACGCCACGCCGCCAGCGGCTCCGGCCGCGAGCGCGGCTCCGGCCGCGAGCGCGCACGTCGTCAAGACCCCGGCCGAGCTCAAGTGGGGACCCGCTCCCGCCGGGCTGCCGACGGTGGTCACGGCCACGGTCGTCCAGGGCAATCCTGGCGAGGCAGGACTCTACACGGTGCGGCTGCGTGTTCCCGCGAACGCGAAGATCATGCCCCACTTCCACCCGACCGACGAGATCGTCACGGTGATCTCGGGTCAGTTCATGATCGGCATGGGGGACACCTTCGACAAGGCCTCCATGAAGTCGCTCCCGAGCGGCGGCTTCGCTGTGCTGCCGGCCGAGATGCACCACTACGCGATGGCGAAGACGGCGGTCGTCGTTCAGGTCCACGGCATGGGACCGTTCGCCATCACCTACGTGAACCAGGCCGACGACCCGCGGAACTCGCCAACAGCCGGGAAGTAACCTCCACCGCACCCGGATGGAGCGATGGCCCCGGCGGCTCGAGCTGCCGGGGCCGTTTCGTCACCTCGGTGCGGCACGCACCGCGAGCTCCGCGCGGAACCCGAAGCGGAGGAAGTCGGGCTCCATCACGACCTCGGGCTGGCGCACGGACGCGGCGATCCTGACCTCGCCGGTCTCGTACTCCTTCGAGAGTGAGATGGGCAGGGAGAACGGCTTGAAGAGCCTGGCCGGGAGCCGGAACGCGATCTTCGTGCGCACGAGCTTGCGGACCTTGGCCAGCACCGTGTCCGGATCCATCACGATCCCGCAGCGGAGGATCTGGTCCTGCTCGACGAGCGCGGCGCGCAGCTTCACGAACGACGAGTCCGTGAAATCGGCCGGCACGGCGAGGCGGTCGCGTTGAACCAGCGGTCGGCCCGCGACGCTCGTATCGGCGGCGACGAAGCGGATCGTCGTGCGCAGGGTGTGTGCGAAGGGCAGGACCTCTCCGGTGAGGGTGTCCCGGTAGCTGAATCCTCGGCAGACGATGCTCGCGAGGAGGCTCGGATCCCATTCCATGTCCAGGGCCACGGTACCGCGCCCCCCGACCACCTGGACGGGGCCGGATATCTCGAGCCCGTTCGGCGGAAGGAGACGGATCGCGGGGTCGCCCGTCACGCGCAGCCGTCCCGCGAGATGGCGCACCTCGAGATCGCCCTTGATCCGGCCGGCTCCCACCTTGCCGCCGAGCAGCTTGACGCGAATCGACTCGTCGAGGTGCTCGCGTAGATGCGGGTCGATGTCGAGCCGGGCTCCCTGGAGATAGGTGCGGGCGATCCGGTTGCAGAGCGTCTGGAGCGCCGGGCGCGGCACGACGACCACCACGTCGCGATCGGACGCGAGAAGCCCCCTCCAGAGCGGGTCGCGCGACGCGAGATCGAGCGTCTTCGCGAGAAGGGTGTCGCGCATGGCCGCGCCGCGGCCGCTCCGGTAGAGCCGCCGTGCCTGCCGCTCCATGCGCGCGCGGTTGACGGGCGTGAGCGGGTTCCACTCGGCCGCCTGGGCGCCGGGGAACGCGCCCGACGCGGAGTCGGGCTCGAGCGCGAGGCTCAGCACGAGCCGGTTCTGCAGCACGGTGAACGCGGAGATCTGCATCGCGAGCGGAATGTGGCGCTCGGGGAGCGAGACGTCCCCGGAGAGATGCGGAAACGTGATCTCCTCTTCCAGGCGGATCGGGATCTCCAGGCTGAAGCGCTCGCGATTCCAGTCCTCGATGCGGAGTCCGCCGAAGAACCGGGCAGCCGGATTGAGGAAGGTCCGCGCCAAGCCGTGGCCGGCGCGGATCACGTGCGCGCCCGTGACCGCGAGCCCGCCCCGCAGCGTTCCCGCGCGGGGGCGAAACTCCATGATGTCGATGTGGGTCTGGAGCTCGAGCACGGCCTCGACCGGGGACTCGTTCGGCCCGAGCGTCCGCGCGCTCCCGTAGAGCGTGATGAGGGCTATGCCGTTCCGGAGATCGAGGCGCGCCCGGGTGAGGACCGCCTCGTACCGACCGTCCTGGAACGTGCGTCGGATCGGGAGGGAACGCTCGAGCACGTCGCGCAGGAGCACCTCACGAAGTGCGAGCTGCGCGTCGCCCTGCGGGAGGAGCGATCCGAACCGCTCGCGCGCGGCGTAGAGGTTCAAGCTCACGATCTCCTGCGCCTCGCGGCTGCGCTCGAACTGGACGAGCGGGTACGACTCGTCGAGGCGCCGCCAGATCCGCACCCCGGCGAAGACCGCGAGCGCGAGGGCGACCACGCCGAGCGCCACGCGGGCCGCAGGGATCAGCTTGGCGCGTGTCGCGTGCTTCTCCATCCATCAAGCGTACACCGGTCATGAGACGCGACGCGGATCACCTGCCGGTCGTCGTCATCGGGGCCGGAGCGGCGGGGTTTCTCGCCGCTCTGTTCGCGGCGCGGGGGATGCGCGCTGCCGGGACCGGCCGCCCCGTCCTCCTGCTCGAGCGCACGCACGAGGGAGGCCGGAAGATCCTCATGTCCGGAGGCGGCCGCTGCAACGTTCTCCCGTCGGAGCTCGATCCTCGCCGGTTCGTCACCGCGTCCTCTCCGAACACCCTGAAGAAGCTCCTCCTTTCCTGGCCCCTTCGGGAGCAGCGCCGCTTCTTCGAAGAGGAGCTGGGATTGCCGCTCGCGCTCGAGGAAGAGACGGGGAAGCTCTTTCCCGTCTCCGACCGCGCGCGCGACGTGCGCGACCGTCTCCGCGATCTCGCCCTGCGCGAAGGAGCGGAGATGCGCTTCGACTGCCTCGTGACCGCGCTCGAGCCGACCGTGGATTCGTGGCGGGTGGGGCTCGCGGGGGGTGGCGAAATCCACGCCGCTCGGGTCGCCCTCGCCACGGGCGGGCTCTCGGTGCCCGCGACCGGAAGCGATGGAACCGGCCTCGATATTGCGCGGCGGCTCGGCCACACGATCCACGATACCTATCCGGCCCTGACGCCCCTCACGGCCAAGCCGCATCGATACGCGCCCCTTGCCGGCGTGTCCCTCCCGGTCACGCTCGAGGCCCCCGTGGGGCGGCGCGTTTTCGTGACCCGGGGCGGATTCCTCGTGACGCACAAGGGCTACAGCGGTCCCGCCGTTCTCAACGTGTCCCACCTCGCCGTGCTCTCGCGCCGCGCGGGCGGTCCGCCGCAGCCGATCCACGTCCGGTGGACGTCGCTCGACGCCGAGTCCTGGGATCGCGAGCTGCGCGCCGCCGAGGGCACCGTGCTCGGCGCGCTCCGCGGACGGCTTCCCGCCCGGCTTGCGGAAGCGCTCCTCGAGGACGCGGCCGTGGGCGCCGCCACGCCGCTCGCCCAGCTCCGCCGCGAGGATCGGCGCCGCATCGTGGACGCGCTCACGCGCCACCCGCTTCCGTGGACCGGCGACGAGGGATATGTGAAGGCGGAGGTCACGGGCGGCGGGGTGGCGCTCGAGGAGATCGATCCGCGCACGCTCGAGAGCCGCGTGCGGCCGGGGCTCTTTCTCTGCGGCGAGATCCTCGACGCGTTCGGTCCGATCGGCGGCTACAACTTCGCCTGGGCGTGGGCGACGGGGCGCGCGGCCGGTCTCGGCATGGCGGCGGAGCGCGCGTCCGGCGCCGGACCCGAAGCTCCGGGCAGGGGTAGACTCGAAGGATGAAATCGCTCCCCTGGCTTCTTGCTGCCTCGCTCGTCGCCCCGGGTTGCGCTCCCTCGAGCGTCGAGGCCAACGCGCCGCACTCCACCACGCCGAGATCCATTGCCGCTGCGGTCCGAGTCGAGACGGTGGCGCACGGCCTCGAGCATCCGTGGGGGCTCGAGTTCCTCCCAGACGGCCGCATGATCGTGAGCGAGCGCCCTGGGCGGCTCCGCCTCGTGACACCCGACGGCCGACTCTCGGAGCCGCTCCAGGGGGTGCCTAGGGTTTTCGCCGAGGGACAGGGAGGTCTGCTCGACGTCGCGCTCAGCCCCGCGTTCGAGAAGGATCGACTCGTGTATCTCTCCTTCTCCGAGCCGGGGGAGGGGGGCGCGGGCACCGCGGTCGCGCGCGGCAGGCTCGGCGATCGAGGGATCGAGGGAACCGAGGTCATCTGGCGTCAGCGGCCGAAGGTCGAAGGTCCCAACCACTGGGGCTCGCGCATCGTCTTCCGGCCCGACGGCACGATGTTCGTCACGATGGGGGAGCGATACGCCTATCGCGAGCGCGCCCAGGATCTCTCGGTCACGCTCGGCAAGATCGTGCGCATCGACCCGGACGGAAGCGTTCCGCGCGACAATCCGTTCGTGGACCGGAAGGGCGCCCTGCCCGAGATCTGGTCCTACGGGCATCGCAACGTCCAGGCCGCGGCGCTCGACCCCGGCACGGGCCGGCTCTGGACCGTGGAGCACGGCGCGCGTGGCGGAGACGAGCTGAACCACCCGGAGGCGGGGAAGAACTACGGGTGGCCCGTGATCACCTACGGGATCGACTACTCGGGCGCGAAGATCGGCGAGGGCGTGGCGAAGGCGGGCATGGAGCAGCCGGTCTTCTACTGGGACCCGGTGATCGCGCCGTCGGGGGTGGTCTTCTACACCGGCGACCGCTACCCCGGCTGGAAGGGGAGCGTGTTCGTGGGCTCCCTCAACCCGGGACTCCTCGTCCGCCTCGTGCTCGCGAACGGACGCGTGACGCGCGAGGAGCGCTACCTCGGCGATCTGCACGAGCGCATCCGCGACGTGCGTCAGGGCCCCGACGGGCTTCTCTACCTCATCACGGACAACCCGGACGGGCGCATCCTCCGGCTCGATCCACGTTGACCAGCACGCCTCCTTGCGTCCACCTCGCACCTCTGGCAGACTCCGGGGCGAAAGGTGATCCCCCGTGCCGGTCGCATCGGGGCAGGCCATGCCACCGCGCTACCGCTTCTGGATCACCGTCGTTCTCGCGATCGGTTTCGCGGCGATCGCGGGGTGCGGCGACGACAATCCCACTGAACCTCCACCGAATCCGCCTCCGCCCGAGAACGGCTCCGCGGTCTCCTGGCAGCTCCTCACGCTGGGCGTCCAAAATCTATGGGACCTCTGGGTGTCTCCGTCGGGCACCGCCTTCGCGGTCGGGGACGGGGGTGCCGTGCTGCACTATGACGGGGCGATGTGGCTTCCGCAGCACCCGCCGGTCGCCGTTCGGCTCCTGAGCGTTTCCGGGACCTCCGACTCGAGCGTCGTCGCCGTCGGAAGTGACGGCACCATCGTGCGCTGGAACGGTTCGACCTGGACGCAGAGTCCTAAGGCCACGAGCTGGGACCTTCTGGCGGTCTGGTGCGCGCCGGGCGGCCAGGCTTTCGCCGTGGGCCAGGGGGGCACCGTCCTGAGATTCGACGGCGCCCGGTGGCTGCTCCAGACGACCGGCACCCAGAACCCGCTCCGCGCCGTCTGGGGCCGCTCGGGAACCGACGTGCTCGCGGCCGGCGATTTCGGGACCATGCTCCACTACGACGGAGTGACCTGGTCCCCTCAGGCGACCAGCACGGGTACGGTCATCCTCGGCATCTGGGGCACGGCGGACGAGGTTTTCGCGGCAGGGGACCTGGGCCGCGTGGCCCACTACGATGGCTTCTCCTGGTCGCTGATGCCGACCGGCAGCACTACGCCGATGTGGGCCATTACCGGGATGAGCGGGACCGACGTCACGGCGACGGGCGAGAACGGCGCGGTGCTCCAGTACAACGGATCGACGTGGACACAGAGCGTGACCGGCATTGGAGAGATCCTGCGCGGCGCCAATCGCCTCGCGGACACCCTCGTCTGCGTGACGCGCGGGGGCACCGTCTGGGCGATCGTCAACAACGTCCCCACGCAGCTCACCTTCGGGACCGTCCAGAATCTGCAGGGCATCTGGGGCACATCCGACACGAGCGTGACCGCGGCCGGCACGGGCGGCGTGATCTTGCACTTCGACGGGCGGCGCTGGTTGGAGCAGGCCTCCGGCGTCACGACGTCGCTCAACGACCTCTGGGGCTCGCCGACCGGAGCGATGGTGGCGGTGGGGGATGCGGGGGTCGTGCTCGTCTTCGACGGCACGTCCTGGACGCGGCAAGCCTCGTCCACGACCGCACGTCTAACGGGCGTGTGGGAGGCGGACGACGGCAGCCTCTTCGCCGTGGGTGGGCGGGGAGCAGCCATCCGGACGACCGGCTCAGGCTGGGTGCCGATCCCGACGGGGTCGGCCTCCTATCTCAACGATGTTTGGGCCGCTTCGGCGAACGACGCGTTCACGGTGGGCAGCGGAGGCGCGATCCTCCGATTCAACGGCAGCGGATGGACGCCCATGCCGAGCGGCACGACGAAGATCCTCACCGGTGTCTGGGCTTCGGGACCCAGCAACGCGTTCGCCGTGGGAGACTCCGGCGTCGTGCTCCACTACGACGGGAGCGCGTGGCGCGCGATGGCGAGCGGCACCAAGCGGGTGCTGCTCGACGTGTGGGGCCGGTCGGCCACAGAGGTCTATGCGTCGGGGCGCGGTGGGCTTGTGCTTCGCTACGACGGCGCCTCCTGGGCTCCGGTGGCCGGCGCGCCCTTCGATAACTTGACCTCCCTCTGGGGAACGTCCGACCACCTCTACGCGACGGGAATGGTGGGCCGGGTCTTTCGCGATCCCTGATCTGCCCTAGATCGTCGGATGCTCCATGCCGGCATCCCACTCGCTGCGCTCGCGACGCGAGCGCTCGATGATCTCCCGGCTCAGATGGCGCTCGATGGCATCGCTGAAGGCCGGCAGGTCCCCAGGCCTCCGCGACGTGATCAGGTTTCCATCCTCGACCACCTCCTGATCCACCCATTGCGCCCCGGCGTTCAGGAGATCCGTCCGGATCGACGGCCATGAGGTGACCGTGCGGCCGTGCACGACGTCCGCTTCCACGAGCATCGAGGGCCCATGGCACACGGCCGCGACCGTCTTGCCCATATTGAAGATGTCTCGCGTGAACCGGACCATGGCCGGGTCCATCCGCAGGCGGTCCGGCGAGAAGCCGCCCGGGATCACGAGAGCGTCGAACTCGTCGGCCGAGACTTCCTGGATGTGCTTGTCGGGCGCGACGATCTCCTCACCCCTCTTTCCCTTCACCTGCCTCTTCCCCTCCGACTCGATCACGATGCACTCGTGCCCAGCCTGCGCGAGCCTGTCGTAGGGGATCCGAAACTCCGAGTCCTCGAACATGTCGTCCAGAATGAAGGCGATGAGAGCCATGATGCTCCTCCTGCCGTGGGCTTGTAGACGCTCCGTCCCCCTGGTTGACCGCACCCAACCAGCGAGCAGAGCCCATGCCACCACGTGAGCGCCGCGCTTTCCAGCGTGTCCGGGGAAGATCCGGTGCCCGATCGAGGGAGGGGATTACAACCTACACGCCTGGCACGCACCCGCACGCCGATGGTCACGGACGCCGTACCTACCCATCCCGCAAGCCCTTTCGACTCTCCGGCGCTCCGGCATGGCCTGGCATCCTTCCTGCGTAGGACTGCCGGGCTTCAATCACCCGATCTCAGGAGGAAGCTCATGTTCGTGATCTCGAAATCCAGGGGGCTCCGGAGTCTGACCGCGGCGCTTCTTCTCGTCGCGGCGGCAGGGTGCTCCTCCATGAGCAAGTCGCAGAAGGGAGCCGTCGTCGGAGCGGGCGCAGGTGCCGTCGTGGGGGGCGTCATCGGGCACGCGGCCGGCTCCACGGCCACCGGGGCCATCATCGGCGCGGCCGTCGGTGGCGCGGCCGGCGCGATCATCGGCCATCAGATGGACAAGCAGGCCCAGGAGCTGCAGCAGAACATTCCCGGGGCCGTGGTGCAGCGCGTGGGCGAGGGGATCACCGTCACGTTTGCTTCAGGGCTGCTGTTCGACTTCGACTCGGACGCG
>JAEHDN010000275.1 GCA_016880395.1 Candidatus Eiseniibacteriota bacterium | reverse complement strand
GGAGCGCCTTGAGCGTCTTCTGCAGATCGATGATGTAGATGCCGTTCCGTTCGATGAAGATGAACTTCTTCATCTTGGGATTCCAGCGGCGGGTCTGATGCCCGAAGTGGACTCCCGCTTCGAGCAGTTCCTTCATTCCAATGTCGGCCAAGCGAACACCCTCCGGTCTTGATCCTCCGCCCCATCGATCCGCTCGGCTTCCCTACGGGAGACCGGCCGCCGCGGCCCGGGACGTGTGAACTCGCGACCCCTCGCGGGGCCGCCGTCTGCTTCGATTACCGCTTCGAGAACTGGAACCGCTTGCGCGCCCCAGCCTGTCCGTACTTCTTGCGCTCCTTCATCCGCGCGTCGCGGGTGAGGTACCCCTCCTTGCCGAGGAGCCCGCGCAGGGTCGGATCGGCCACCTGCAGCGCCCGCGCAACGCCCAGCGAGATCGCTCCCGCCTGGCCCGCGTGTCCGCCTCCGTGCACCGTGGCATGGATGTCGTACTTCTCGACGAGGTTCCCCGCCGTCAGAGGCCCGATGGCCTGCCGGCTCAGCGTGATTCGCGAGAAGTAGCGGTCGAGGTCCACGCCGTTCACAAGCCGCAGGCCGGTGCCCGGTACGAGACGCACGCGCGCGACCGAGGTCTTGCGCCGCCCGGTGCCCTGGAAATGGTTCGCCAGTGTCACTCACCTCCCGTCGTGAGCCGGCCCTCGGACCACGGGAACGGGCGCGGCTGCTGCGCCTCGTGCGGGTGCTCCGTTCCGGCGTAGATCTTGAGTTTCTTGATCATGGCGCGACCGAGGCGGTTCTTGGGGAGCATCCCCTTCACCGCGAGCCGGATGATCTCCTCCGGCTTGGTCGCCTGCATATCGCGAAAGCGCGTGAGCGTGTCTCCACCCGGATACAGCGAGTGGCGGAAGTACATCTTGTCGTCGCGCTTGCGCCCGGTGACGCGCACCTTCTCGGCGTTGATCACGACCACGTGATCGCCCACGTCCAGGTGCGTCGAATAGGTCGCCTTGCGCTTGCCCTTGAGCACGCTCGCGATCTCGCTCGCCAGCCTGCCCAGGATCTGCCCCTCGGCGTCCGCGACGTACCAGTCCTGGACGATCTCCGCGGCGCGCACGGAATACGTGCCCATTCCAACCCTCCAAGTGTCTGAGAAGAATCGAACGCAAGAGGTTATCAGGGGCCGGGTTTGGTGTCAACCGGGCCCCCCAGCTCGTAGGGCGGGCCCCGGAAGACGCCCCGCTCCGTGACGATCGCCCCGATCCAGCGCGAGGGGGTGACGTCGAAGGCGGGGTTCTCGGCCCGTATCCCCGTGGGAGCGAGCCGCATGCCCCGAATCGCGGTGACCTCCTCGGCCGCCCGTGCCTCGACCGCGATCGAGGCGCCGTCGGGAATGGCCGGATCGATCGTCGAGGTGGGCGCCACCACCACGAACGGCACTCCGGCCGCCTGCGCTGCGAGCGCCAGGCCCAGGGTTCCGATCTTGTTGGCGGCGTCTCCGTTTCGAGCGATCCGATCGGCTCCGACCAGGACCCCCTCGATCCCCCCGCGGAGGATCGTGTGGGCTGCCGCCGAATCTGCGATCAGCCGGAACGGAACCCCCGCCTCGCGGAGCTCCCACGCCGTCAGCCGCGCGCCCTGGAGAAGCGGCCTCGTCTCGGTCGCCCACACTTCGATTCCGCCCGGGCGGCGCCGGTGGAGCTCGAGGAGCACCGCCAGCGCGGTGCCGCCTCCACCGGTCGCGAGCGCTCCCGTGTTGCAGTGCGTGAGGAAGCGGCTCGCGGCCGGGAAGAGATCCGCGCCGTGCGCGGCCATGGCGCGCGATGCGGCACGATCCTCCTCCCAGATCGCGAGCGCCTCCTCCCGCACGAGCGCCGCGAGACGCTCTCCATCCAGATCCGGATCGCGCGCGAGCGCCCGGCGCGCGGCGCCGAGGATCCGCTCCACGGCCCACGTGAGATTCACCGCGGTCGGACGCGACGCCACGAGGATCTTCCCGGCGTCCTCGAGCCGCCCGAGCCGCGTCGCCGCGCTTCCGTCGCGCGCGGCCTCGACCGCGAGCGCGAGCGCCGCAGCGATCCCGATCGCGGGCGCCCCGCGCACCGCGAGCCGCGCGATCGCGTCGGCCATCTGGAGCGCGTCCCGCACCTCGATCGTCTCCTCGCGGTCGGGCAGGAGCGTCTGGTCGAGGAGGAGCACGCGGTCCCCCTCGAAGGAAAAGGGATCGCGGCTCACGCCGGCCCGGCCTTGAGCTCGAACAGGAGCCCAAGGAGGTGCTTCAGGTAGCTGAGCGGGAGCCCGACCACGTTCGAATAGGATCCCTCGATCGCCTCGACGAAGAGCGCACCTCGCCCCTGCACCGCGTATGCGCCAGCCTTGTCGAGCGGCTCCCCGCTCGCCACGTAGCGCGCCACGTCCTCGGAGTCGAGCCGCGCGAACTTCACGATGCTCCGGAGCGCGCCGCCGATCGTTCGACCGCCTCCGGCCTCGAGCAGGAAGAGCCCCGTCCAGACCTCGTGGATCCGCCCGGAGAGCCGCTCGAGCATGCGCGCCGCCTCGTCGGGACTGGTGGGCTTCCCGAGGATGACGCGGTCCAGAGACACGATCGTGTCGGCGCCCACGATCACGG